>CAVIFH010000016.1:0-15014 GCA_963641615.1 bacterium
TTGGGGCAAAAGATCCGGTGAAGGCCGCAGATGAATTGTGCGGTGTTGCCTTAGAAAAATTCTCCGTAAATGGCCTGAACTGCCGGCTCATAGTCCGGCTCGCTGACACCGATGACCACATTCATCTCCGTGGAGCCCTGATCGATGACGCGGACATTGATCCCTGCCTTTTTCAGGGCGCCGAAAATCCGCGCCGCGATGCCGGGAACACCTGCCATTCCGCGGCCAACCACCGCAATCATGGCAAGGCCGTCTTCGATTACCAGGCTGTCCGGGTGGATGGCCCGGGATATGGATTCCGGAAGCTCCGTCCGATGCGCCTCCAGTGCGTCCGTCGGAACAACCAGGCACACGCTGCCGAGTCCCGTTGCCAGATGCTCAAAGGGGATGCCAAGCTGCTCCAGGCAGGACAGGATGCGGCGCACATAACCAACCATGCTGTTGGTATTTTCCCGCTCGATCTGAATGGAGGAGTAGTTCTTTCTCCCGGCAATGCCGGTAACGGGAGAAACCGCCTCCGGGGCTTCCTTCAGAATCCACGTGCCCTCTGCCTTCGGGTGGAAGGTGTTGCAGATGTGGATGGGAATGCCGCTGCGGCGAACGGGAACCACACTGTCCTCATGCAGGACAGAGGCACCCCGGTAGGCAAGCTCCCGCAGCTCCCGGTAGCTGATTGCCTTCAGGGAGGCCGCCTGGGGGACAATTTTCGGGTCAGCTGCCAGCATGCCGTCTACATCGGTCCAGTTCTCGTATACCTGCGCATCCATGGCCGCGGCAACGAGAGCCCCTGTAATGTCACTGCCGCCCCGGGTGAAGGTATGGATCTTCCTGTCCGGCATGCTGCCGTAAAATCCGGGCAGTACCGCATTGGGGAGCCTGCGAAGCCGCTCGAAGAGGGAATGCTGGGTTTTGATCAGATCCAGCTGCCCTTCCTCATTGAAAAAAACGCACTCCGCGCAGTCCACAAAGGGCCAGCCCAGGTATGCCGCCATGATTTTTGCTGACAGATACTCCCCCCGGGATGCGAAATAATCCTCGCTGTGAGGCTTCTCCCGCAAAGCAGCAAATTCTCCGGATAAATCCATATGTATATCCAGCTCCCGGGCGATTTCCGCAAAGCGCTCTTCAACGGGGTTTAAATCCTCCGGAAGGCCGCTGCGGGCAAAGCGGTAGAGCAGGTCGGTGATTTTTACATCCCCGGCACTGCGTTTCCCGGGGGCGGACACCACCACGTAGCGCCGGTTTGAGTCGGCTCGGAGGATGCTCGCCGCGTGGCTGAAACGCTCCGCGGTGGAAAGGGATGTGCCGCCGAATTTCGCAACAATCATAATTTTATTCTCCGGATAAAGCATTCCGGGCTGCCATCCGTTTTGGCGGAAACAGCCCGGGAAAATCGTGTTTAAACAATATGCAGAATGTCGCAGAAGCCGGTGATGGTGAATACCTCCATCACTGCCTCATTTACGTTGCACAGAGTCATGCTGCCCTGCTTATTCATGCGCTTCTGGGCAGTGAGCAGCACCCGCAGTCCCGCAGAGGAAATATACGCAAGTCCTGCCAGATCCAGCGTCAGCTCGGAAACATCCCCGAGATTTTCCTGCAGTGCGGACTCCAGCTCCGGCGCGGTCAGGGTATCCAGGCGGCCGGTAAGGGCAATGGAGAGCTTTCCGGCATCTTTATTCATTTGAATGGTCATTTCATTTTCCCCCTGTTACATTGTCAGATAAATCACGATGGATGCCTTGCCGGAGCGCACGCCGACGCGAATGTCGGATGCAAGGCGGCTCAGGACAGACAGCTCCAGCTCGTCCCAGTCGTCAGCCTTTTTCTCACGCCCCACACTTTTGCGGAACTGCTCCAGAGACCACTGAGGCTCGGAAACGGTATCAATATAGCCGCTTTCCATCTGCACAGGCATGGCACCGGATTCGCTCAGGCCGGAGCAGAACCAGTCCAGCGCCATGCGAAGCTTTCCGGATACGCCCCGATAGCTTTCGTTCACGCCGGTGGTTGCCGTGCGGAGAAGGTGCTCTTTGGCGTGCTCACCGATGGGCAGTGTCTTTGCCGTAAGATGAAGCTCGTATTTCCTCTTCCCGTTTTCATCGGCATCGTCGCTGCGGACCATGTAGAAGACGCCTTCCTCCAGCTCCACGACGCTGTTCATAAGGCCGATCATTTCCTCGGTCAGCAGGCGCAGGTGCAGAGCCTGCTTTTCGCTCAGCTTGGACTGCTTCGCAAACTGCTCCGCGGCGTTGAGTGCGCGCTCGGCGCTGCGCTCTGTTCCATCAATCGTATATTCAAAAGATTTCAGCTGCAAAACGGAATTTCCTCCCTTTATTTTGCGGATGCCGCGTAAAAGGGGCTGCAGAGGGGCTCCTTGTCATTGCATCCGCATATACAAATCAATCGCCGCTATTATACACGATTTCTCTGCTGAGCGCTACCGGTATTTTTATTTTTTTGCAGGATGGAAGCAGTGGATTAATTGCAGCTGATTTGTTATAATGACGCCATATTCGTGAAACGGCAAAAAACTTGACCGTTATGTTCCGGAAAAACATTGCAGCAATTGAGGCGGATGCATGGGACACTTCTATTTTGTGAGACACGGCCAGACCGTGTGGAATGCAGAAAATAAGATATGCGGAGCGACGGACAGCCCGCTGACAGAGTACGGACGAGCTCAGGCCGCCGAAACCGGAAGAAATATTCTGGAAAGCGGCATTAATGTGGACGAGATTCTTTATTCCCCTCTCAGCCGCGCAGCCGATACCGCAAAAATTATTTCGAGCATGACGGGTATTCCCTGCCGGGCAGAGGCACGGCTGACAGAGCAGAACTTTGGGAAATGGGAGTCCACGCCGAGGGACGGCAAGGATTTTAAGAAGGCAAAAGAATCCTTTGCGTGTCGGTATGAGGGTGGGGAATCCATGCTGCAGCTTGCACAGCGGATCTATAATCTGCTGGATGAAATCAAGAGGGAATCCGACCGGAAAACGTATATTCTGGTGGCACACAATGGCATTGCACGGATGGTGCAGTCGTATTTTCAGGATATGACCAACGAAGAATTTGCATCATTCGGTGTGAAAAACTGCCAGGTGGTGCAATACGATTTTTGAGAGAAATGCTGCTGTGTATCGGGCTGCATGCTCTTGGTACGTAAACGCGGCACGATAGGAGGAATCTGACCTATGACGATCGTTCGCATGGCGCTGGCTGCGCTGGTTCCCGCGGCATTGACTTTGATTTTTGCGCTGCTGGAGAAAAATACACGCTTTCGTGAATGGAAAGCATGGAAAAAGCAGCTGCTCTGGGGGGCTGCATTCGGCCTGTTTGCAATTCTATCCACGGTCTGCGGTGTACGCGTGCAGGACGGGGCAATCATGAATGTGCGGGACGCCGCGCCGCTGTGCGCCGGGCTTCTGTTCGGCAGCGGAGCCGGGCTGACAGCAGGGGTGATCGGTGGGCTGTACCGCTGGCTGTGCAATGGCCCCGCCTACACCCGGCTGGCATGCTCCCTCGCGACGGTGCTTGCCGGTATCTTCAGCAGCCTCATGCGTCGGTATCTCTTTGAGCGCCGCAATCCCAGCTGCGTCTCCGCCTTCGGCATCGGGTCAACCATGGAGGTGCTGCACATGCTTCTGGTGCTGGCAACCAATCTCTCTGATGTATCCAACGCATTCTACTTCGTAAAGGTCTGCACCATTCCCATGGCGCTGTGCAGCGGCTTTGCCGTGAGTCTCTCCACTGCGGTCAGGAGCGCTCTGCAGGAGCATGAGAAGCTCCCCATAAAAATTCGGCACCTGAGCTATGACTTTTCCTTCAGCATTTTAAACTGCGTCATCATTGCTTTCCTGGCAACGAGCACCTTCACCCAGCAGGTGATCTACCAGATTACCAGTGGGAAAACGGCAGCCCAGGGTGACATTACCCTCTATCGGGACGTTACGCTGTATCTGGTCGTTTTTATGGAAATTCTGATCTATACGGCTCTGTTTATCCTGATATATGAGCTGCTGAAGCGCAAGATTCTGAAAAATCTGCAGCGCGTCAACCACTCTCTGACGGAAATCACCAACGGCAATCTGGATACGACAGTCAACGTCCGCTCTCATGTGGAATTTTCGGAGCTTTCTGACCATGTAAATGAAACGGTTGACACATTGAAGCGGTACATCCGGGAAGCGGAGGAGCGCATTGACAAGGAACTGGAGCTGGCAAGAGAAATCCAGCGCTCCGCACTGCCATCGGTCTTTCCGCCCTTCCCGGCGCGAACCGATTTTGACCTATATGCCTCCATGGATCCGGCGAAGGAAGTCGGCGGCGACTTTTACGACTTCTACCTGATTGGGAAACACACGCTGATCATCCTCATCGCGGATGTTTCCGGAAAGGGAATCCCCGCGGCACTGTTTATGATGCGGGCCAAAACCCTCCTGAAGGGGCTGACCGAAAGCGGGCGGCCGGTTGACGAGGCATTCACCATCGCGAATGAAAAGCTGTGCGAGAGCAATGAGGCGGGAATGTTCCTGACAGCGTGGATCGGCAGCGTCAATCTGCATACGGGTGTGCTCACCTATGCCAATGCCGGGCACAATCCGCCGCTGATGCTTGCGCGGAACGGCAAGGCCGAATATCTGCGCACCCGCCCCAACTTTATTCTGGCAGGAATGGAGGGCACTCAATATAAGGCCCACACCTGTCAGCTTCACCCGGGGGATACTCTCTACCTCTATACCGACGGCGTTACCGAATCAATGGACCGGAAGGGGAGACTGTATGGTGAAAAGAATCTCTGCACCGCGCTGGATCTGCACGGCCGGCAGAGTCCAAAGGAAATCTGTCAGGGTATTCGGCAGAATGTGGAGGACTTCGCAGAGGAGGCAGCCCAGTCAGACGATATGACCATGCTCTGCTTCCGGCTGAATACCCTTGAAACAAAGGACAGCATCCGGTTCTGCCCGGAGCGCCCGTCCATGCCCGGGGTACTGGAATTTTTCCGCAGCCTTATAGAGTCGGAGAATCTGCCGCCGAAGCTTTCCCACCGGATGGAAGTATCCCTGGATGAAATTCTTGCCAACCTTGTTTCCTACAGCACCGCATCTCAGGCGGAAATTTCCCTGCATGGGGAAGACACCCTGTTCACACTGACCTTCCGTGACAATGGCCTCCCCTTCGACCCGACGAGGGCAAAGGATCCGGACGTTGCCGCCCGACCGGCAGAGCGGCCCATCGGCGGGCTTGGCATCTTTATCGTAAAGAAAATGGCGTCCTCCATGCGCTACACACGGGCAAACGGGCAGAATATTCTGACCCTCACATTTGACCCGGAGGAGGCCCAGACAGAGGACGCTAAAAATCCCATTTAAGGGTAGAAAAAGGCGAGGGTACGCATCCCACGCCTTTTTTCTGTCCTTATTTTCGCGATCTTTTTTTACCGAAGTTTGCGCTCCTCTTCCAGATCGGATTCATGAATTTCGCGGTCCTTGTAGTAATAAACCTGATCCAGCTCTCCGATTTCACGAATCACCTTGCACGGATTTCCCGCCGCAACGGAATTGGCCGGAATATCGCGAACGACCACGCTCCCTGCTCCGATCACGCTGTTTTCCCCGATATGAACGCCCGGGCAAATGGTCACGCCGGCCCCGATCCAGCAATTATCCCCGATTGTCACCGGATCCGTATACATATACTCCCGCATTTTCGGGTTAATCGGATGTCCGACCGTTGCAATTGTAACTGCCGGGCCGAACATTACCTTTTTCCCGACGGTGATTTTTCCGTCATCAACAAAATTGCAGTTAAAATTCAGGTAAGATCCTTCCCCTATGGTAATATTTGTCCCGTAGCAGCAGTAGAAGGGAGGCTCCACCCAGGCGTATGTTTCTTTTCCCAAAAGCGCATTCAGCGCCGCCATCCTCGCTTGTACATCATCCGGTGCGGAAGTGTTGAACTGAATCATTCTCTTTTTGCAGTTTGTCCGGTCCTCCGGCAGTCCTTCACAATAATCGGTGAATAGCTTTCCTGCCGCGATGCGTTCTCTCATGGTCATATTATTTTTCCTCCTGTTCACATATCATATTCCACGCTTCATCGTCGATCTCTTCATTGTGGAATAATCTTCTTCTGTCTGCTTCCGTTATTTTCCTGATCACACGGCACGGATTTCCCGCCGCAATCGTCCAGCTCGGAATATCCTTCGTAACGACGCTTCCCGCACCGATGACCACATTGTCGCCGATCTGCACGCCGGGGCACACCACTGTATTTTGTCCGATCCGTACATTGTCCCCGATGGTAATCTCTTTTCCGTATTCAAAAGCAGTCTTGCAGGTATCCGGGTAAACCGGGTGCCCCACCGTACAAATCGCTACGCCGGATGCCAGCTGACAATTGTCGCCGATTTTTACCCCTGCCGTATCTAAAATCGCGCAGTTGTAATCCGCGTAAAAATTTTTCCCTGCCTCAATATGTGTGCCGTAATTGCAGTAAAAGGGCGGATGAATATATGCGCCGTCTGATTTCCTCAGAAGTTCCTTCACAAGGGACGCAAACAGGCAAAAATCCGGCTGGTCCGCAAAATTCAGCTTCTGCAGAATCTCTCTGCACCTTGCCCGCTCTTCCGTCGCTGCCTCAACTGAAATACGGGCAAACTGCATATCTCCCCGTTTTTTCATATCCACAGATTAATCTTCCGTTTCCGTTAAATTCTTCAGCCACTGATACTGCCTGTAGTGCTTAAATACCGCCGGAAGCTTCACAAGCTCATCCAGATTCAGCAGGAAGTATACGGTGATCACCGGCAATTTTAACGCAAATGCCGCAATGCATCCCACCAGAACCGCAAAGCACCACATGGTGATCGCGTCGCTTTTTAACCCGAACCTTGTATCTCCCCCTGCCGGGAAAATGCCCCCGATCGTCATGGAATTGATGGATTTTCCGATGACATAATAGCTGCTTATCAGCAGCATATATTTTAAATATCCGGCTGCCTCATCAGTCAGATTCACAAAGCGCAGAATTCCGGGCGTCAAAAGAAGGATCACGATTCCCGTCAGGCACCCTGAAAGCACGGCGATTTTGCATAAACTGTTTCCGCATTTCTTCGCTTCCGACAAATTTCCTTCACCGAGCAGATTGCCGATGATAATGCTTCCGCCATAGCCGAATCCGGTGCATACGCACACCAGCAGATTTTTGGTTATATTGGCGATGGAATTCGCCGCCACCGCGTCTGAACCAAGATGACCCATAATGACGGAGTACATCGTAAATCCGCCGCCCCAGACAAGCTCATTCAAAAGCACCGGGAAAACATGCTTCCAGAATCTGGGAACGATGCAGGCATCCCTGCCTCTTATGTCTCCGATTCCCAGCCGGAATTCCTTTTTCGCGTACAAAATGGCTGCCGTCATAACCAGGCCGATTCCGTTTGCGATAACCGTGGCCAGCGCCGCCCCTGCGATCTCCATCCTTGGGAATCCAAGACAGCCATAAATGAAAACAGCATTCAAAGCAATATTGGAGCACACAACAACTGTGCTGATCAGCGTGCATTTGCCCACATAGCCGCAGTTTTTTAATACGCCCTGCAAAACCTGCAGGACTCCGGAAAATACATAGGATAATCCGATCATTCTCAGGTATTTTATTCCGTATGCAATCAGCACGGCATCATTTGTAAACAGCCGCATAAGCAGCCCCGGCACGAACAGCGCGGCCGCCAAAAAAAGAAGCGAAACCGCCATCACATACTTCAGCACAAGCCCCGCGAATTTCCGCAGTCCGTCAAAGTCCTTCTTGCCGTAATACTGGGCAACGAACATATTTTCCCCGATTGTAAGGGCCGCCAGAATCAGGTTAAAAACGAAGGTAATCTGTGAAGCCAGTGAAACCGCCGACAGGGAATCCTGATTTACTCCCCCCAGCATAAGCGCGTCACACGCGCTCACAAGCGCAAGCATGAACTGCTGTGCTGCAATCGGCAGGGCCAGCTTCAGAATCCTGCCGCTGAATTTGTTCTCCGTCTGCATTTTTTGTTTCCTTCCCGCGCGCAATACAAATATAAATCATTCTTATTGATTTTCATACCAGAATCATCCATAATAATATAACAAACGTTCGCGAGGGAGGAAAAACTCATGGGTGCGTGTCCCGGCGCTGTCCTAAATTCGGATGCATCCGAAAATGTTGCCTACAACAACCCGGATTTTCCCGCGTATATCAAGAAAGGACGGCTCTCTAGCTATCCTGATTTTCGTGCGGTCAGCCATTGGCATGACGATCTGGAATTTATTCTGATTCTGGAAGGGCAGATGACTTACGATGTCAACGGCCAGAGGGTTTCTTTGCAGGCGGGAGAGGGAATCTTCGTAAACAGCCGCTGCTTTCACTACGGCTATTCCGATACCCATGGGGAATGTCTTTTTATCTGCATCCTGCTGTCCCCGCAGCTGCTTCCCGCAAACGCGTATTTTATAGAAAACTGCCTGAACCCCCTGATACAGAATGACCATTTCCCCTATCAGAAGCTGAATCCGTGCATTCAGTGGCAGAGTGCCATCCTTCATGATCTTGAAGAAATGTATAAAGACAGCTTGGATAAAATCCAGCCCTTTCCCATTCTGGAAAAAGCAGTCCGTATTTTCCGACTGCTTTTTGAAAATATGGATTTTTTCCCGAATTATAACAAAAATACAGATGATATCCTGCTTTTAACGGCAATGATCGGCTATGTGCAGAAGAATTACCCGAGCAGGATCCTCCTTAAGGATATTTCCTCTGCCGGAAATTGCTGTAAGACAAAGTGTACTTCCCTTTTTCAGAAATACCTGGGCACATCCCCTATGGTCTATCTGAACCGCTATCGTCTGGAAAAAGCTGTCTTCCTGCTTCAGAATACGGCAATGTCTGTTACCGAAACCGCATACAGCTGCGGCTTTTCAAACAGCAGCTACTTCTGCGAGCTTTTTCACAAATATTACCGCACCACCCCCGGTGCCTTCCGAAGCAGCAGATTTCCGGCATCATCCGGTGAAGCGCTGTAATAAATCAGCAGCACCGCATTACAAGACAAAACCGGTCACCGGAGGATCTGTCTCATAATACGGTGCTGCCCTTGATATCTGTACTGCGCTCTATGTTTTCTGTAAGTTTGGAATAACATTGTATATATCCGAATCGTGATGTATAATGGGGAGTATATGGCAGATGTATGCTGCCTGCTTTCAATCCGGGCAGCAAATATCGGAATACAGGAGAACATGCGTCATGACAAATGAATTTTTTCCCGCCTTTACCGAAATACTGAAAAACGAGCTTGTGCCCGCGCTGGGATGCACAGAGCCGATTGCAATCGCCTTCGCTGCGGCAAAGGCACGGGAAACGCTGGGGAAGCTTCCGGAAAAAATGATTGCCTCATGCAGCGGCAATATTATAAAGAATGTTAAAAGTGTGATTGTCCCGTCTACAGACGGAATGAAGGGCATCTCCGTCAGCGCGATTATCGGCGCCGTCGGCGGGAAATCCTCCCTTGCACTGGAGGTCCTGACGCAGGTCACCCCGGAGCAGATTGAGCTGGCAAAGCAGCTGGAGAATCAGCATATCTGCGAGGTTCGTCTTCTTGAAAATGTGCCCAATCTGGATATCATTATCGAGGCCTTCGCCGGAAACGACCATGTACTTGTGGAACTCCGCAACACGCACACCAATATCCACCGCATTGAAAAAAACGGAGAGCTGCTCTTTCATGCGGACTGTACGGAAGCAGGCAGTGACCACACCTATGATATGTCTGTGCTGACATTGGAAAACATCAAATACTATGCGGAAAACGTCGATCTTTCCGAAATTTTGCCTACATTAAAGCGGCAGCTTACATGCAACCTTGCGATTGCTCAGGAGGGAATTTCCCATTCCTACGGCGCGAATGTCGGAAAAACGATCCTTGAGCACTTCGGAAATCACTGGGAAGACCTGGCATGCGCCTGTGCCGCAGCCGGATCGGACGCAAGAATGAGCGGCTGCTGTCTTCCGGTAGTCATCAATTCCGGGAGCGGAAATCAGGGAATTACAGCGTCTGTTCCGGTGTACATATACGCAAAAAATATTCGTGCTTCCGATGAGCAGCTGTATCGCGCCCTGGCATTCAGCAATTTAATCGCGATTTATCAGAAAAATCAGCTGGGAAAGCTTTCCGCTTACTGCGGGGCAGTCAGTGCCGCCACCGGCGCCGGAGCCGCCATTACATTCCTTTCCGGGGGAAGTCTGCACCAGATCAGTGACACCATCACAAACACGATTGCCAATATCTCCGGCATCGTCTGCGATGGCGCAAAATCTTCCTGCGCTGCGAAAATCGCGACCTCACTCCACGCGGCAATCACCGCCCACTATATGTCCATGGACAATCACGTTTTCAAGCCCGGCGAAGGTCTGGTAAAAGACACGCTGGAAGGGACTGTGAGCGCGTACACCACAATGGGGCGCGTAGGCATGAAGGACACCGACATTGCAATTCTGAATATGATGATTTCCTGAGCCGACCTGCCGCCGTTCTCCTCCTCAGCGGCCGGCATCGGCACCGGAAAATCTGCAGGTTCAGGCTCCCTGCAGATTTTCCGGCTTCCTAAGCAAGGGCGCACCGCAAAAAAATGCGGTGCGCCTTTGCATATTCACTTCAATCAGTACTTCCCGAATCTGCAGTACTGCCTTTTCTCAGGTTGTACCACAGACGATCATTTCCCTTATAGCGGCTGAATTTTCATTTCAATGCATTTTTTCTGTAAAAAGTGTAAACATTTAAAGCTGTTCAAACCGGAACAAGGAGAAACCGGAATCTTTCTCGTGAATATCAATTGAAAATGCACTGCTTGCCAGATCCGCATCCAAAATTGCCCGTTTCTCCTCGATCTCCCATTTCAGAAACAAACGGCTGCCATCAGCATCGGCAGAAATCGCTGCAGCTTCTGTAAATACATCCTGGGTATTGCGCATCCGCAGCAGCTCCAGCTGATCCCGTACCACCGGTCTTTGCAGCCCCGCCTGAATATCCTCCAGTGACAGATTGGTACGGTTGATTTCCTTATGGCCGTCCTTGCCGGCGCGCTTCATGCCTTCGTAATCATTTTTCCCCGCAAACAGATCCAGATACCATACCTGTGGTTTTCCGGGCATAAACAGTTGGATAGCTCTGGCAAGCAGCATCCGCCGGTCATCTTCGCCCAAAGCACTGTAATAGGTGGCGTTGACCTGATAATACACGTTCTTCTGACCATGCAGATTCTTAACGTAGCCGCCCCGGCTCACCACCGTGTCAATCAGGCCCAGAATGCTTTCCTCATCCAGCAGGCCCTTCAGATCCAGCAGCGGAATACCGTCATGGCAGCCCAGCATATTCACGGTGCGGATGTGCTTCTCAAGCAGCTCATCTGCCCAACGCTTCAGATATTCCCCGCTGCGCCGCTCAAAGGCGTCGATGATCAGGCCGGGCAGGAAAAAGTCGTAAACCATATAGCCCTTGGAAGCGAGCAATTCATAAATTTTTTCACCGTAACCGGCGTGAATTTCCGGAAGCAGCGTCAGCCCAAGGGGTGCCGCAATGTCGGCTACCCGGTCCAGCAATTCCCATGTACCCGGATCATTCAGGAAATTGCGGGCGCCGACCTCCTTCGGCGCATAGGCAAAGGCATCCAGCCGGACAATGGACGCACCATAGTGCGCCAGTGTCTCCAGTGTTTTCCGGTAATAATCCCAAACCAGCGGTGAGCGAATATTCAGATCCATCTGTCCCAGATATTTTCGGTGACTCTCCAGATAGCCGCATACCGCATCCCGGAATCCGTTCATGGCTCCAAAATCCATTTCTGCCGGTGCCTTTCCGGAATCCAGGGCCTCGTTGACCATATTCGCCAGCTGCACTGCCTCGCCGTACTGAGTGTGGGTGGCCTGCATCAGATCCTGCGCATCAACATGGTCGTAACGCACGCTTTGATAGAAGGTATTCCAGTAGGGCACATCCCGGCCGTCGGGGAAGCGCACCATGAGGATCGGCAAGCCGGGCTTCCGGAAAAACATATCCTTGATCAGATCTTGCTTGGGCTGAATGTAGCCCTGAGGGGTCATTTCCCCGCAGCCTTCCCAAAAGCGGTTCCAGTCAATGAAGAAATCCCGGTAGGGGGAATCATCGCCGTTTTTCAGAATATTCTGAAATTCCTTGGAAAGCACTGAAGCATGGTTCAAGATAAAGTCCAATGCCAAATCAATATTCTGCTTCTTCAGGTTTTCCAGGTCTTCCGGTGACGCGAGCAAATGATTCAGTTCATAATCAATCAGGGAAAAGCCCCGGTCCAGGTCCGTATTAAATATGCTCGGCAGAATGTAAAAGGAGGTAAAAGCATCTTTCATCTCCGGCCTTTGCAGCACGGATACGATGTCGCTCAGTGTACCGCCGATGCTGTCCGGATAGGCGTTCAGCATGACGCCAATTGTGTTTTTGTCAGTCATTTCTGCCCTCCATTTCTGCCCGGTATTGGGCATAGGTCAGAACCTCTCCGGTTTTTGCAATGATGATTTTCGCCTTGCCGGCGCAGCGGTCCAACTCTGCCTGCTCAATTTCCAGCACCATGGTTGTGAAGGCACTGTCGGTCTTGCCGTCTCTGCTCCGCGCACGACGATGGGCACGGGTTTGCTCCGGGGTGCTGTTCAGCAGTACAGGAATATCCACACCCTGCAGGAAATCGCTGTTGCCATGGGTCCATTCAATAATCAGCACATTGGTATTGGTCATATCAACAAAATCGTACCAGCGTGCATCCTCCGTACGTCCCATTCGTTTGAGCCAGATTTTGCTTGCCCCCGCGTGAAACTGCGCAATGATTCCGTTGAGCTCATCGTAATCCTGCTCCGCATCCGTGCCGAGGTAAGCTGTCAGCGCCTTTCGGCCGCTGCTCTGGTAGACATTCAGCCAGGGATATTTGCCTGTCAGGCCGGGATCCGCATCTGCTTCCTGCTGCCAGAGCTCCGACAGCGTATCTTTCACAGCTCCGCTATTGTAGATACCGACACCTACCAGTCCCTTCAGGCCTGCCGTTCGAAAAATTCGCACCCGCTCTGCATCGTTATACATAGGGATCCTTCTGGGATAGTTGTCACCGGACAGTGTATAGCTCCCCACGCCGGCGCTGTGGAAATAATGGCTCAGCAGTGAAGCAATCTCCGATTTCCCGACCCCGGAGCCGCCGCAGACTGCAATCACCACCCGGCCATTGCAGGCCCGTGCGGCAGCCATCGGCACCAGGAGGGGAAAAATTGTATTGGCCTTGGCAATGTGATCCGGGCCGATCTGCACCTTATCCCCAGGCATATCTCCGTGAAGAATTTCTTCCGTAATAACCGGCGGCGTCCAGGTGTCGATAGCCCTCGCCAGCGTACAAAGCGCATTGATGTTCATAAATGTAAATACCATCCTTTCGATTTTCTACAGCGGCACAGGCGGAACGGGAATACAGCCTTGACGAAATTCTGCCTCAGCCTTGCGCATGGCTTCGTATTGCTTTGCAACGGTATCTTCCATTTACAAATCGCTCCTTCGCTTTCTTCTTTCTCCTTTATTCTATTAGATTTTCCGGTTATTTACAATATTATTCTGTCAAAAACACACTTTTCTGAATAAGATTAATACATTGTCCAAAGTCCGGGCCACGCCGCCGGATTAAAAAGCAGAGCAAGCTGCGTGCCCATTTCTTTCGCGTAAATCTGTATCTGTGAATCGTTTATGAACAATCATCAGATGGTTTGTGAACTTTAGCACTCTCTCCTTGACAGTGCTAAAATCTGTGCTATAATACAGGTGTTCCTTGAGAGAGGAACAAAAAGATAAAAGAAATTCGCCAACGGTCGGCGCGAAACCCGCCGCCTACGACCTGATTAATTGGAGGAATGACATATGTTACCCAGCATTTTTGGTGAAAACCTGTTTGATGATTTCTTTACGGATCCGTTCGAAATGATGAATCCCGCACGCACGGATGAGGCGCTGTATGGCAAGCATGCACGCAACATGATGAAGACCGATGTACGTGAAAAGGAAGACACCTACGAGCTTGACATTGATCTGCCCGGCTTTAAGAAGGAAGAGATCAGTGTTGACCTGAAGAATGGTTATCTGACCATCGGTGCCACGAAGGGGCTCGACAAGGACGAGCAGGATAAGAACGGCAAGTACATCCGCCGCGAACGTTACGCCGGTGTGATGAGCCGGAGCTTCTATGTAGGCAATGCGGTGCGCCCTGAGGACATCGGCGCAAAGTATGAGGACGGCATTCTGAAGCTGTCCGTGCCGAAGGCTCCGAAGAAAGAGCTTCCGCAATCCACAAGCGTTGCAATTGAGTAACCTGAATCCCGGAACCGGGGCTGCAGCAAAATGCAGCCCCGGTTTTTTCTGTTTCCGGCCATCACAAAAATTCCGATTACAGGACAAAACATGCCAAAATATTTCGAAACCGGAACTTCTGAGAGTGCCTTTGCCTGTAAAATTTCCGCCTCCCCTGGGCAATGGGGAGGCGGAATTTAGGAGGTATTTCATCGAAATGGGCTTTTCGAAAAAATCAGGGGAAGGAGGGCAATACCGCCCGGAACGGCACCGCGGCCGGGCCGCGCGATATTGCCCAAGAAGGGGAAAATCAATCAGAAATAGGGCAGTGCACGATGCTGCCTTTTATATTACTGTGCCAGCGCCGCGCCCAGACGATTGCAGGCGGCAGTTGCCTCTTCATCGGGGGCTTCCTGGCAGATGACGCTGTCGCACACCAGATCGGCGCCGTCACCCCGGCAGGTATTCTCCCAGGTGCTCATCCACTCGCCGTCGCCCCAACCATAGGAGCCAAACAGCGCAATGGGCTTTCCGGAGAGCTTGCTCTCGCAGGCGGTAAACATGGGCTCGAACTCGTCACTTTCCAACTCCTCCGCACCCATTGCCGGGCAGCCGAAGGCAACCGCGTCAAATT
>CAVIFH010000017.1:0-14642 GCA_963641615.1 bacterium
TCTTGGAATTATCCTGAGTATTATAACCGCCGTCGGCAGCAGTGAACTGGGTACCTTCATGCACATCCTGCTGGGCCTGATATCCGTCCCGATGTTCTGCAGCAACTACTGGGTTATCTCTCTTTTTTTGTGGGCCATGCTGCTGCTCGCTTCAAAGCAAAAGAAACACAAGAGGTGAATATCATATGTCTTTCCTGCTCTATTTTCTGACCTCCGTTCTGGTTGCGGCAGCTGACCAGATCAGCAAATTTTTCACCGTGCACAATCTTTCTCTTTATGAATCCGTCGAGCTTATCCCGGGGATTCTCTCACTGACCTATGTAAAAAATGACGGCGCGGCTTTTTCCACCTTTCGAGGAATGCAGTGGCTCTTTTTTCTGATTTTTCTTGTATTCACCGCCGCAATTCTTTATGAATATTTTCGCAGGCCAATGCCGTTTTCCAAATGCGAGCGGATTCTGATTGCCGCCATATACGGCGGCGGATTGGGAAATCTCATTGACCGGATTCGACTCGGATATGTGGTTGACATGATTCAGACCGATTTTATAAACTTTCCCGTATTCAATATTGCCGATTGCTTTATCTCCTGCGGCTGCATTGTCCTCGCGCTGCATCTGGTATTCTGCAACAAGGAAATCTGGAAGGACGAAAAGAAATGACGCTGATTGCTGACATGAGCGGAGAGCGGCTGGACGCATTTCTCGCGCGAAGTGAACTGAGCCTCAGCCGCAATGCCGCTCAAAAGCTGCTGGACGAAGGATGTGTCAGCTTAAACGGGAAACCCGGGAAGAAAAACGACCGGCTGAACATAGGTGATCAGGTAAACGTAACCATCCCGGAACCAAAGGAAATCAACCTGGCCGCCAAAAATATTCCGCTGAACATCGTCTATGAAGACGAGGACGTCGCGGTTATAAACAAGCCGAAGGGGCTTGTCGTTCACCCTGCCCCCGGCCACACCGATGACACCCTCGTAAATGGCCTGCTCTATGCCATGGGTGACAGTCTCTCCGGAATCAACGGGGAGCTTCGTCCCGGCATTGTACACCGCATCGACAAGGATACCTCCGGCTTGCTTGCCATCGCGAAAAATGACCTTGCGCACACAGTGCTCGCCTCGCAGCTGCTCGACCACTCCATGGCCAGAACATACGACGCCATTGTATGCGGAACACTGAAGGAGAATTCCGGCACCGTGGACGCGCCCATTGGCCGCCACCCGACCGATCGGAAAAAAATGTGCGTTACACAGCGCAATTCCAAGCCGGCCGTCACACATTGGGAGGTCGTAAAGCGCTACCGGGGATATACGCACATTCGCTGCCATCTGGAAACCGGGCGCACACACCAGATCCGCGTGCATATGGCCTATATCGGGCACCCGATTTTAGGAGACACCGTTTACGGCCATAAAAAAGCCGAATTGGGGCAGGATACCCAGTGCCTTCACGCCGGTGCATTGTGCTTCCGCCACCCGCGCAGCGGCAAGCCGGTCATGGTATTCGCGCCCCTGCCGGAATATTTCTGCGAGGTCCTCGGCAAGCTCGAAAAGCAATACGCCCTATAATCAATCGCCCTGACCCGGTTCATTCAAAATGGGTCAGGGCGATTACAGCTTATTCAATTACACATGAGGCTGCTTTCTTGCCGGTCAGTTCTTCCGTTCGTTTGTCCGGCTGTCCGAAGGAAGCATACAGGTTCCACTTCCCGCTCCCGGAATTCCATTTCCCTTCCTCATCACACACAAGGAAGGCCGTGTCCGGCAGGGGAAGTGTAATTTTCTTCCGCTCTCCCTGGGCCAGGGAAATTCTTTGGAATGCGCAAAGCTTCGGATTCACCGCTGCATCGGGGGAAGACGCATCCTTGATATAAATCTGGAGCACATCCTCCGTCGCCATGCCATGATTTACGACCTCCACCGTTGCGGCGCTGCGATCAGCTGAGACCGACACTGCCTCCGTATCGCCGTAGGTCAGGCCATATCCGAAGGGATAGAGCGGCTTTCCGGTATAGTAGCGGTAAGTACGGTTTTTCATGGAATAGTCCGTAAATGCAGGCATTTCATCCAGTGCAGACTGATAATAGAAGGTAATCGGCAGTTTTCCGGAGGGAGACCTCCTGCCGAAGAGAATATCGGCTGCCGCTTTTCCGCCCCGCGGACCGGGGTACCACAGCTGGACAACTGCCTGCGCCTGCTCCGCATACTCGCTGATATCAATGGCAGAACCGGCCATCAGGGCCAGGATCACCGGTTTGCCGGTATCCAGCACTGCCTTTGCCAGATTTCTCTGGCTCTCCGGAAGGAGCAGACTCACTTTATCGCCGGATGCATCTGCATTTCCGGTATCGCCCTCTTCTCCCTCCAGGGTTTCATCCAGTCCAAGCACCAGCACAACCACATCCGAATTTTCCGCGACCGTCTGTGCCTCGGCGATGCGGTCATCTGCCTTTCCAAGGGGCTCTACCCGATCTCTGAAGAGGTGGCTTCCTTCACTGTAGTACACACGCACCTCATCGCCCACTTCATCCTGGATTCCCTCCAGAACGGTAATGTACCGGGACGAAGTGCCATGATAATTGCCGATCAGGGCTGCCCTGCTGTTTGCATTCGGTCCGATCACGCCGATCGAGTGAAGCTTTTCTTTCTTCAGCGGGAGAATTCCATTGTTTTTCAGGAGGACGATTCCCTCCTCTGCTGCCTCAATTGCGGACGCGACATGGTCCTTACACTCTACGGCAGAATAAGGTATTTCGTCGAATTCCGTCTTCTGGCCATCCATAACGCCCAGAAGGTAGCGTGTTGTAAACAGTCTGACTGTCGCGCGGCGAATATCCTCCTCGGAGATCAGCTTTTGCGCCAGCGCAGTCAGCAGGCACCGATAGGTGCAGCCGCAATTCAAGTCCGTGCCTGCCTTCAGGGCCGCCGCACTGGACTCGGCGGGGGTATCCGTGTAGTGGTGATTTTCATGGAAATCCCGAATGGCCCAGCAGTCGGAAACCACGTGACCCTCAAAGCCCCATTCTTCACGCAGGTATTCCTTCAGCAGCTCCGGACTTCCGCAGCATGGATATCCGTTTACCGCATTGTATGCCCCCATAACTGACTCAACATGTCCCTGCTTTACCGCCGCCTCAAAAGCCGGAAGGTATGTCTCCGCAAGGTCCTTTTTGCTTGGATGCACATCAAATCGATGCCGCTCTGCCTCCGGGCCGGAGTGTACCGCGAAGTGCTTTGCGCATGCCGCCGATTTCAGGTATTCCCCATCTCCCTGCAGGCCGCGGATATACGCAAGGCCCATGCAGGTCGTGAGATACGGGTCTTCACCATAGGTTTCATGTCCGCGCCCCCAGCGGGGATCCCGGAAAATGTTGATATTGGGGGACCAGAAAGTCAGGCCCTTATAAATATCCCTGTCTCCTTTTTGGGAAAGTGTATTGTACTTCGCTCTGCCCTCGGTGGCGGCAATATCCCCAAGGCGCTGCACCAGCTGCGGGTTGAAGGTCGCTGCCATGCCAATGGCCTGCGGGAAACCGGTAGCGGTTCCGCTGCGGGCGACACCATGCAGTGCCTCGTTCCACCAGTTATATTCCGGTATATTCAGCCGATCCAGGGCTGGGGCATCATAGCTCAGCTGGGCAGCCGCTTCCAGCACATCCATCTGCGCAACAAGCTGCTCCGCTTTCTGTCTCGCTTCCGCTCGATTCATTCTATTTTTCTCCTTCCGCGTTTAGGACTTAAGGCAGCGCCGTATTTCTCGTGCATCTCACAGCAGGAAATTACCGTACTGCCTTTCAAAAGTGCTCAAACGGGCGGCAGCAGATTTGCTGCCGCCCGCTCAAAAAAGCGCAATATTGAGTGCGACACCGCCGGGTTCGTCAGCGGCGCTTGCCTCTTTGTCCGGTGCTGCCTTAGGATTTCTCCATTTTCCTGAATACCGGTATAAACAGCTTTACCGTAGCGTAAGCAGGGAATGAAAAGCCCCAGAGAAGATACAGCACGCCAAACCGGACAATTACCTCCGGCTCAATGCACGCAAGCACCCATGGTGCCGCCCATGCAGCCGCCGCAAGCAGCAGCTGCAGCGGCGCACACGCTGTAAGAAGCAGGCTGTTTTTCAGGTAGTTTTTTATACTGTTATTATACGCAGCCTCCTGCAAAAAGGCCAGCAGGAAAACGGCCGCCGCAAGAAACGCAACCACAATGGAAACCACTGTAAACAGTCCCTTCAGCGGCTGCGCATTCTCTGCCGCAAAGAAGAAATCCGCCCCCGCCACAACAATCAATGCCAGCGTCACAAGTTCCAGCAGTGTCGCCTTCCAGAAGTTCTGCGCAAATGCCTTAAAAAAGGTCTTTGCCGCGTTGACAATGCCTTCGTCACGCTCCCGGCGGAGCAACACCGTGTACATTGCCGCCAATGACGCCCCAATCGTAATAATCCCAAAGGAACAGATCAGCGACAGGAGATTCACGATCATCAAATCCGCCAGCAAACGGAGAAATACGGCGGCAGGCGTATTTTGCCAATTGGCATTCATGGCTTACTCCTTCACGCCACCCAATGCAACACCGGCAATGATGTACTTGGACAACGAGAAATAAATCACAAAAATCGGAAGAACCGTAAGCAGTATGCCAAGATAAATTGCACCGTATTCCGTCTTGTAGACGTCGCCATTGAGCAGAGAAACCATGATCGGCATGGTGTACTTATCCTTATCGGTCAGCAGAATGGACGGAATAAACAGATTGTTCCAGCTGGCCACGAATGCGAAAATTGCCTGTGTGGCCATTGCCGGCTTCATAATCGGCAGCACGATCTGGTTAAATGTACGCAGTTCTGATGCACCATCCACACGCGCGGATTGGACAATTTCCATTGGCAGTGATGAAATCATAAACTGGCGCATAAAGAACACCGTGCCGGGGGCCGCAATTGCCGGAATAATAAGTGGGAGCAGACTGTTCGTCCACTTGATGCGATACATAAACTGGTAAAATCCGATGGAAGTAACCGTGGCCGGTATCATCATAACGCCCAGAATAAACGCAAAGAACGGACCTTTTAATTTCCACTCATACGCGATCAACGCATAAGCGGTCAATGTAGAAAAGTACACTGTCAGTGCTGTTGCAAAAGTTGAGATGATTATGGAGTTTTTTAAACCGGTAACGGCGCTGAACATCGCCGTTCTGTTTAGAATGCGAATATTATTCAGCAGATACGTTCCAAAAACGAATGAAATCGGATGATTCTGGATCTGAATGGTACTGCGGGTCGCATTTACCAGCATGATGATGAACGGAAAAAGGCTGAGTATCGTCAGGAATATGCACAAAGCATACTGTACAACGCGAAGCACCTTCTGGCCGGGTGTACGGCGAATTCCGATATACTTCTTTGCCATATTAACCCACTCCTTTGTTTGTAAAACGTCTTGATGCACGTCTTGCAGCTTTTTCCGCGTTCTTTTGCGGATCCGCAAACAGCATGAACACAAACAGTGAACAGATTGCAATAATCACAAACATGATCATAGATGCCGCAGCGGCTCTTGCGTACATATAGCTTCCGCTGAAGGCCTGATTGTAGATATACATATTGGTGGTCAATGTAGAATTTGACGGATTGCCCTTATTCAAAAGCTGCGGAATATCGTACATATTCAAGCCGCCGATCATACTGGTAATCAGCGTATACAGCAGGATGGTCTTCAGGTTAGGAATCGTAATTTTCCAGAACATCTGGGAATTTGTAGCTCCATCCAACTCTGCTGCTTCATAAAGCTCAGGATTGATACCCAGAACACCGGAAATCAGAATAATCATGGTATTTCCATACCACATCCAGAATTGGATAAAGGAAATAATCCCGCGTGTTGCACCCGCTTTTACGTAAAAATCAATTGGCTCATCAATAATGTGAAGCGTCTGGAGCAGGGAGTTCACTGGTCCAATCGGGTATGCAAACAATTTGTTGTACAAAATTGCAATAGATGCCGCCGTAATAATATTCGGCATGTAGAATACAACTTTGAAAAAGCCCTGCGCTCTGATTTTATTGCGTCTGGATGTAAACCAGGCAGTCAGCAGTAATGCCAGAGAAATCTGTGGAATAAAATTTACCACCCAAAGAATAATGGTATTCTTCAGGGATTTCATGAATACCGGGTTTTTAAGAACCTGAACAAAATTCTTAAAGAGGTCTTCTTTTGGAAGAAATTCCCACTCCGTCAACCCCGTCATTCCTTTTGCATTTGTAAAGCCGAGGATCAATGTATTGAAAGTGGGATAAAGTGAAAAAATTGCATACGCCACTATGAAGGGAATACTGAATAGATAGCCATATCTGGCATAGCTGAAACTCTTATGCTTTTTCATTCGCAACGCGCCCCCTTGTCTTCTTAACGCCAACGGGGATAGGCCGCCGAAGCTGCCTATCCCCATACGGCTAATCAACTATAAGTCTGTTGTGGCTTAGAACGCCTTACCACTCGATTTCGATGTCCAGCTTGCCGGAGATGGTCTCCTTGAAGTTCATGATGGCGGTATCGCGGTCTACTTCGCCGGAGGAATACTGTCTGACAGCATCGCCCCATGCATCATTAATGACGGAATCATACTGAGTCATATTTGTAGCCTTTGCATACTCGTTCGCAGGAATGAAGTACTCAAAGATATTCTGGCCGCCGGTGAACTCGGTCTCGCCATTTGACTTTGCCAGTACGACGTTGGAAGCAACAGTATCTTTGGTTCCGTTTTCATTCAGCAGGCCGTTTGCCCACTTGTACTGCAGGCCGTCCTCTGTGGTGTCCAGAGTAACCCACTCAATAAAGCCCTTGAGGAACTCAGCCTTTGCTGCATCCTTGGTTGCGGTGTCCGTAACCAGCAGGTAGGTGCCGCCCCAGTAGAAGCCAACGTTCGGAGCGCAGACTGCCCAGTCGCCATTGGAGGAGCTTTCGCCTTCACCGCTGTTCGGTCCCATGGTGTAGTTAATCAGCCATGCGGGACCATAGAAGCCGAATACCTTGCTCTCTGCCTTCATATCGGCAAACCAAGCCTCGGACCACTGGTTGGAGTCGTTCATGTAATCGTTGTCTTTCAGCTTCTTTGCCAGATCCAGGTACTCTTCACGCATCGGGTCAATATTCAGGGTGTCATCCACAACCCAGCCGGTGGGAGCAGCAGTCTTAATGACGTTCCAAACGTCGCCGGAGCCGGAAACAATCTTATAGCCCTTTTCCTTCAGAGCTTCTGCTGCCTCAAAGAAGGTATCCCAGCTATTGGTGCCGGCGCCGATCTTCTCACCGATGACGGCAGGATCGTCAGTTCCGAACACGTCCTTTGCGATAGAGCGGCGGTAAATAAAGGCGCCGCCGGTGGACTGGTAAGCCAGTGCAACAACCTGTCCGTCAGAGGGGCGAGTGCCGATATCGATGGTATACTGCGCGATCTCAGCAGCCTCAATTGCTGCGTCAACGTCGATGCCCAAATCGGCGTAGGTGCCTGCATACTGAGAAGCAACACCCTGCGCATACTTGAAAACATAGTCTGCTTCGCCGCCGTAGATATCAACGCCGGTGCCTTCCATCAGGGCAGAGTCAAGAGCGTTTACGTACGCGCTACCGTCGTTATTGATGACGGTGGAATTGATTTCATACTTTTCAGCAAGTTCCGGATGCAGCTCCAGATATGTTTCCATCATTCCCTGAAGCTCATCGGTAAAGGACCACAAATTAATGGTGACTTTGTCGTCTGCGGATGCGGTAACGGCCATCATGCCGAATACCATTGCAGCGGCTAATACAAGGGCAAGAATCTTTTTCATGTGTATTTCCTCCTAATTTATTTTGTTAAAGCCCAAAGGCTATAACGACATATGAATACAGGCACCATTCTTTCATTCGTGAGAATGAAAGAAAAGAGGACGTCCTCTTTCGTCATTGTGCTCAAATTTCGGAATCCTTAAACGATTACGTTTGACTTAATTATACATAATCCATTTGGATTGTCAACCCCTTTTCTTCTTAAAATCAAAGATTCAGCAATTCTGCACTATCTGCAGGCCTCGCGCATGGATATTTCGCCGAATGTTTTTTTGAAATAGCAATATTTGAGAATCAATACTGACTTTTCCCCTCTGTGCATCCCTTCCAGTGCCCTTCGCAACTTATGCGCACCGTTTATGATTTGTTTGCAATTTGGTGATGCACTGTTCAAAACCGCAGGGTATTCTAATGACAAGAAAGATCGGCGGAAGCCGTGAGCCGCCCCTTTCTTGTTTGCAGAGTCCCTCTTTTCTACCTCTCTTCTTTCTAATCCTAAAAAGCAAGCCCCGCTGCTGATCGAATTTACAGCAGCGGGACTTGCTTTTTACCGGGGCAGCGTGCTATGATTACCCTCAACTATGAAGGAGGCGTTTTTGATGATCAAAAACAAAACCATCGGTTATTCGGCCGTCCAGTGTACTTTTTGGATGACACACGCCTGTATTATGGGTTTTTCCAGTATCTATCTGCTTCATGCCGGCTTTACCAACAGCCAGATCGGCATGCTGATTGCTTTTTCCGGTATTTTGTCCGCAATGCTCCAGCCGGTTGTAGCCGCATATGCAGACCGCGGCGGAAAATTGGGGCTTAAGTGGATCATCTTTCTCATCGGATGCACCTGTCTGCTCGGGGGACTGCTTTTATTCGTCTCCGGACAGATAAAGGCATTTACCTGCCTCTGCTACGGTGCATGCATCGTCGCCGCCCAGATGGGCATCTCTCTTGTGAACTCTCTCAGAGTTGCGACCTTAAACAGCGGTGAAAAGCTCAACTTCAATATTGGCCGCAGCGTTGGATCTATCGGTTACGCTGCGACCGTATATGCCGTGGGCGCGCTGTCTGACCGCTGGGGTGCTTCCATTCTTCCCTGGTGCATCGCAGCAGGGGCAGTCACCATGCTTCCCGCTGCCGCCGACTACAAGGAAGCGGCAAAGAAAAAGCCGGTACAGGCAGACAATACCCGCACCGACAATTTCTTTCATAAATATCCCAGATATTGCGGCCTGCTGGTAGGACTTGTTTTTATCTTTATCAGTCACGCCGTAATCAATAACTTTACCTACCAGATCACAGAGGCAAAGGGCGGCACCTCTGCTCAAATGGGCATTGCAACTGCAATCGCAACCATGACAGAGCCCATCGTATACCCGCTCTTCTCATGGCTGAGGAAAAAGATGCGCTGTGATATCTGGTTTCGCATCTCGGGTGTATTCTATTTTCTGAAGGCCTTTGCCACAATGGCATGCGGAAGCATTTACGGCTTCTACGGCGCACAGCTTCTGCAGGCCGGTGCATGGGCACTGATGACCATCAGCGCCGTTTTTTACATCAATTCCATCATGGCCCCGGAGGATACCGTAAAAGGGCAGGCATGGTACAATGTAGCATTCACGCTTGGCAGTGTCCTGAGCTCTGCCATTGCCGGCCGTCTTTTAGATATCGCCGGTGTGCAGGCTATGCTGCTGTTTACAACCGTCTCTGCTTTCATCGGCGCGGTGCTTGTCCTGCTGTGCACTCAAAAAACGGAATAAGCTGCCTTATCCGATTTCCGTCAGCAGGCAAACCGCATGGCAGGCCATTCCCTCGCCGGCGCCGGTGAAGCCAAGCTTTTCCTCCGTGGTTGCCTTTACGTTTACATCCCGCACTGAAATCTGAAGCGCGGAAGCAATGTTCTGCGCCATTGCCGGGATGTATTCCTTCAGCTTCGGCTGCTGTGCAATAATTGTAGCATCAATGTTTCCGACCCGATAGCCTGCGGCGGTCAGCATTCCCGCGACCGTTTTCAGCAGGAGCATCGAGTCGGCCCCTTTATATTGGGGGTCTGTATCCGGGAAATGGTATCCGATATCCCGCATGGCGGCAGCTCCCAGAAGCGCATCCATCACGGCATGGACCAGCACATCCGCATCGGAGTGCCCGTCCAGCCCACGCTCGTACGGGATCTTCACGCCGCCGAGAATCATGTCACGCCCGGCGGTCAGTCTGTGAACGTCATATCCGTGCCCGATTCTCATGATATCTCCTCCAGCAGCATTTCCGCAATTTTCAGGTCAAGGGGCGTTGTTATCTTCAAATTCCGCTCGTCACCCTCGACGATTTTTACACGCATTCCAAGTCTCTCCACCGCAGAGCAGTCATCCGTAACCGCGGCATTTTCCTGCTCTGCCTTTTTCAGTGCACCCCGCAGCAAATCAAAATCAAATACCTGGGGTGTCTGTACCGCCTGCAAAGCCGACCTGTCCGGGGTTTTCTCCACAAGTCCGCCCTTTACCACCTTTATGGTATCCTTTACAGGCACAGCCGGTGCGGCGGCGCCGTAGGTATTTGCCGCGCGAATCGTGCGGTCAATTACCGCCTCGGAAATCAGCGGCCGGGCGCCGTCGTGAATCGCCGCAAGCTTCACTTTTTTTGAGAGGGCATTCAGGCCCAGCATAACCGACTCCTGCCGGGTCTTCCCTCCGGCCACGACTGCACGTACTTTGTCCATCCCCGCGCACAAATCGGAAATGGAAGTGATCAGGTCCGGTCGGGCAACGATTACGATTTCTGAAACCGCATCACATTTCCAAAAGGCACGTACCGCGCGCACAATCATCGGCTTACCGCCCAATGGGGCCATCACCTTGTCAATACCGCCCATTCTGGAAGCAGACCCGGCAGCCACAATCACCGCACCGCAATTCTTTAAGGGCAGTGCCTTCCGTCCCAAATTCGTCAGTCTGGAAACATCCATTCGCTACAGCTCCTTTACAAGCTCCTTAAAGCGATTGCCCCGTTCCATAAAATTTTTAAACGCATCAAAAGAAGCACTGGCCGGGCTCATCAACACAATGTCCCCTGCCGCCGCCGCAGAGGCGGCCGCGTGAACAGCTGCGTCAAAGCTACCGCAGTCCGTTATTTCCGGCATGCCCGGTGCATAGCTCGGGCAATTTTCAATGCACGCACGGATCTTTGCCGCCGTCGCCCCGCACAGAAACACCTTGCTTACATGGCTGCAAATTTCCGGGCCCAGCACATCATAGGGAATGTGCTTGTCATAGCCCCCCGCAATCAATATCACCTTCTGGTGAAAGCTTCGAAGACCTGCAATGGTGCGGCTCGGGGAGGAAGCAATGGAATCATTATAGAATTTCACATCGTCCTTTACCCTTACCAGTTCAATGCGATGCTCCACGCCGCCGAAGTTTTTTGCCACACGGCGAATGTCATCATCACTGACCAATCCGTCCACCGCGGCAATCGCCGCCATGTAATTCTCAATATTATGGACGCCGGGCAGCAGAATTTCGTGCGTATTCAGCACCTTCTCCCCTCTGCGGTACACGCTGTCCCCTGCCTGCCATATGCAGTTGGTCTGTGCCCTGCGGGAGAAA
Source organism: bacterium (assembly GCA_963641615.1). Lineage (GTDB taxonomy): Bacteria > Bacillota > Clostridia > Oscillospirales > Oscillospiraceae > Faecousia. The sequence continues at coordinate 11,424 of CAVIFH010000017.1, forward strand.
AAGCATATCTTTCCCTTTCCGGAAAAGGAAGCGGTAATTTCGTTATCCGCATTGAGCACAAGCAGATCCGATTCCTTCTGAAATCGGAAAATATTTTTCTTGGCCTCAATGTACTCCTCCATGTCTTTATGAACATCCAGGTGGTTTGGAGCCAGATTGGTCACCACTGCCCGCTCCGGGCTGGCAGTCATATCCATCAATTGGAAGGAACTGAGCTCAACGACCGCATAGTCATCCTTTTTCATTTGCCGGCACAGCGGCAGAAGGGGTGTGCCGATATTCCCGCCGAGCCAGACTGTCTTTCCGGAAGCCTTCAGCATTTCGGAAATCAGCGTAGTCGTCGTTGTTTTTCCGTCCGATCCGGTTACTCCGATCAGATGACATGGTGCCACATGGAAAAATACATCCATTTCCGATGTGATCGCCGCCCCCTGCTCCCGCAGGCGGCAGATGGCAGGATTACCCGGATGCATACCGGGGGTGCGGAACACGATGTCCGCTGTCACATGGTCCAGGTATCCTTCCCCCACCTCGAGTGTACAGCCGCTGCGCTCCAGCTCCAGCACCTCATCATCAAGCTTTTCCCGGGGTGTCTTATCGCAGCCGGTCACATTGCAGCCGAACTCCAGCAGCAGCCGCACCAGCGGACGATTGCTGACCCCCAAGCCAAGCACAGCTATCTTTTTCCCCCGAAGGGAAGTAAAATACTCTTCAAACGCATCCATCTTCCACAGCCTCCGTAATGACTTCCGTTTTGCTCAGTATAGCCCTTTCGAAAAGAATTTTCAAGGATATTTGACAATTCGCCCGCTTTCGGGTAAAATAACCCCGCAGTGCAGGCTGGGCAGCCGCGGATGAGATCCGAAAGGGCTCAGATGAGGAAAGTCCGGGCTCCGCAGGGCAGGGATAACGGGTAACGCCCGCCGAGGGAAACCTCAGGACAAGTGCAACAGAGAGATACCGCCCTCCGCTTTTTGCGGGGAGCAAGGGTGAAAAGGTGCGGTAAGAGCGCACCCGGCCCATGGTGACATGGGTTTTACGATGTAAACTCTATCCCGGAGCAACGCCGTGGAGGAACATATGGTTTGCCCGACCGTTCCGAGGAGGCGGCTTGATCGTGCAGGCAACTGTACGGCTAGATAGATGGCTGTCAAAACAGAACCCGGCTTATAGGCTTACACTGCAGATAAAATCAGGCGGTTATCCTTAGATGGACAGCCGCCTGATTTTGCGCTATTTGTGTAAAGTTTCCTTTTATCTCATACGTGCAAAGGCAGTCGGCGATCATGGGATACCGGCTGCCCGCTGTAAGCAAAGCTCCCACTTATGCTGTCATATTTTTTCGGCTTCTGTCGTTACTTTCGTTTCCTCCGGGAAAATGATTTTATTCACAACGAAGAATATAACCATGGATACGCCGCCGTTAAGCACGGTCGTACCGATGTTATACACCCAGTCCGGTACAAATTTCCCTGCAACGGCCACCCAGGCACAATTGACGGAATTAACAACAATGGTAACGACCACAAAAGCAGCCAGATACCACATTGCCTGGTACCACACATTTCCGTGACTGCGAAATACGAAATTCCGCTGAATAGGGAAATTGATGCATTCCCCGACAAACATTGCAATCATGTATGCGCAAAAGTATGGCAATCCGCCATGTGCGATATCATAGCCAATCACATTCCACTCAAATGTTTCTCCGAACAGCGTAACCGGTATCGACGGCCATCCGAAATCGATCATAGGAAGCCCTGAAAAGGCTGCAGGCAGAAACTGCAGCATGAAATATTTCAGCACCGTAATAAGATTGCATACAATGACAAAGAGTCCGCCCTCGCGGATCCACTTTGCCGCCTTTGGATATTTTTTCTCAAAATTTTTCCAGAAATTCATCGTCATCGCTCCCGTAAAGCAAGGGGGGCTGCTGCGCAGCCCCCACAAGACACAGAAAATTGATTCTTATTCGGCCTTCAGTTTCCTGTTGTGTTTGCTTCTCTGAATAAATGCCAGCACGCCCCAGAGAACGATCAAAGTGCCGACACCAATATCGATCCACATGAGGTAGCCATGCCACAGAGGCGGATTATAGCCGATAACCTCTGCATTCATCGCATTGGAATTCACCAGACTGTAGAGAACATTTTTTGCCGCATTGCGCAGAACGATGGCATCACCGTTTTCCGATGTATCTGCATCTGTCCACATGCTGGTAGTTAATGTTGCAAGGTCCAGATCGCCGCCGGCATAGAACATCTGCCTCGGGACCATGTACTGCGGAATGGTATTAAAGTCACAGATCACCGTTCCCTTAAAGCCCCATTCCTCTCGCAGGATTTCCGTCAGCAGGCGGTAATCTCCGCCTGTCCAGCGTGTTCCGATGCGGTTGAAGGAGCTCATAATTCCGCGGCTTTCACCGTCTTTAATTGCGATCTCAAAGGACTTCAGGTACAGTTCGCGAAGGCTCTGCTCCGTCAGCCAGCTCAGGTCACCGCCAATAGAGCGGTGCGTTTCCTGCTCGTTGGCCGCAAAATGCTTCACCATCGGCACAACGCCCTTGCTCTGCAGTCCGCGGATTTCCGCTGCTGCCATCACGCCGGAAAGATAGGGGTCTTCAGAAAAATACTCTGAGCAGCGTCCTCCGAAGGGGCTGCGATGGATGTTCACGCCGGGTGCGTAAATGCTGGAGTACGGCTGGCCGGTAGACTTATCGCCGAGGATTCCCTCTTCGCCCATCACCTCGCCAAGCTCTTCCATCAGCTCCGCATTCCATGTCGCTGCCATAACCGGCTCAGAGACATATTGGCAGGTGCCGTTCACCTGCTCACTGTTCATAAAGCAGGTAAATCCGGACGGGCCGTCTCCGTGAATGGTTGCAGGCAGCTCAATATTTTCGACTGCAAGCGTATGGTAAGCACCATTGTTGATTAAGTTCAGCAGATCCTCCTCTGAGCAGGCATCCAGGATTTCCTCCCAACGCTCATCGTCATAGTCAACAATGGCTGTGTAATCCTCCGCCGGTTCATCAGGCAGGAGATCCCGCAGTGTGGAAATTACATCTTCTCCGAACCAGGGGGAATCCTCCTCGTCGAAATCTGTCGGATTATTGTGCTCCGTGTCCTTAATTTCCGCTGCAAGCTCTGTTGTGGTTGTATGGGTCTCATCATTCTGCGGTGTAGGCCAGGTACCATCCCAGTCTGCTCTGCTCAGCAC
>CAVIFH010000018.1:0-13880 GCA_963641615.1 bacterium
AGGATTGGGGCAAAAGATCCGGCGAAGGCCGCAGACGAATTACGCGGTATTGCCTAAGGCTTCCTCCCTTAAAAATATCGAGCCCCGTCTGTCATGCAGGAGTTTGCGCTGTCTGGCAGACGGGGCTTTTCTGTTGAGAGGAGGCTGCTGAGAGGACAGCATTGTCAGGCAAGCTGTTATTACCCCCAAACATCCGGTTGACCTCCGGGCAGTTTCACGATAGAATAGGGGAAGAAAAACGTATCAGGAAGGGGAACATACATGCATCCGTTATGGAACAAAGCCGCCCGGTTTATGATCAGCCATTTTCACAAAACCGGCTTGGAGCAGGCTTTAAATCAGCCGGAGGCAGGCGGAAAGCTGAGCGTCCCGGAGATTGCCGAAAAGGCGCGCCGGATGGCTGCGGACGGCATCGTCCTGCTGAAAAATGAAGGAAAAACCCTGCCGATTGCTGCAGATACTCCCATTGCCGTATTCGGGCGCAGTGCAATTGACTACTTTACCGTGGGCTACGGCAGCGGTGGAGATGTGGTCTCGCCCTACCGGAAGAATTTAATGGAGGGTCTGCTGGAGCACGGCGTAAAAATCGACGGTGAAATTGCGTCCCAATATGAGACATGGTGCAGCACTCCAAAGAACATCCCGGATGAGGGCTACTGGGGGCACTGGCCTATGAGCAATCCCGAGATGCCGCTGAAGGCAGAGCATGTTGCGGCCGCTGCACAGCGCTGTGACCTGGCGCTGATCGTGATCGGCCGTGCGGCGGGAGAGGCCCGGGAGAACGTGCTCAAGCCCGGAAGCTACTACCTGACTGACCGGGAAAAAGCCATGCTGGATATGGTCTGCACCTGTTTCCATCGGGTGTGCCTGGTTCTGGACTGCGGCAACATCATCGATATGAGCTGGCTGAAAAATTACGGGGATAAAATCACCGCCGTCGTCTACGCATGGCAGGGCGGCATGGAGAGCGGAAGTGCCCTTGCGGACGTGCTCACCGGTACCGTAAATCCCAGCGGAAGGCTTACGGATACCATTGCCGAAAAGTATGAAGATTATCCCTCTGCCCAGAGCTTCGGCAGCCGCGTATTCAACGCCTATACGGAGGATATTTACGTCGGCTACCGCTATTTTGAAACCTTTGCCCAGGAAAAAGTTCTTTATCCCTTTGGCTTTGGGCTGAGCTATACGGACTTTAAATTGAGCAGTCAGGCCTCCGTCAGCGGGAACCGGATTACCGTAAGCACCTGCGTGGAAAATGTCGGCGACGCCGCCGGAAGAGAGGTCGTGCAGGTCTATATTGACCTTCCCTGCGGCAGTCTGGGAAATCCCAAGAGGGTCCTCGCGGGATTCGGAAAGACGGGGGTTCTGGAGCCCGGCCGGCAGGAGACAACGGAAATTTCCTTTGACCTGTCTGATTTTGCGTCCTTCGACGATACCGGCGCAACAGGCCACAAGAACGCCTTCGTCCTGGAGGCCGGAAGCTACTGTATCGAGGCCGGCAAGAATATCCGGGATGTAAAGGCAGTTGTATGCATCGTCAAGCAGAGCACAGAGGTTGTGCGTCAGCTGATGGAGCGGAACGCGGTAAAGCCGGAGCACGGCTTCTGCCGCATGGTCAATAAAAGCGGCGCCCTCGATATGGAAATGGTGCCCACGGCAAGCAGAAATCTCCGGCAGGATATTCTGGATGCCTTGCCGGAGGAACTGATTCCCGACGGAAGGGAGTACACCTTTGCCGATGTGGAGGATGGGAAATGCACGGCTGAGCAGTTTGTTGCCCAGCTATCCAATCAGGAGCTGGATGACATTACCCATGGCTACGGCAAAATGAACGACCCCAGCGGTCCTGTAGGCAACGCCGGAAGCTTCGGCGGTGTAACCGAGGCTCTCAAAAAGCGCGGCATTCCCACCATCATTACAACCGACGGCCCCTCCGGCATCCGCGTGCGCCGCACCTGCTCCCTGCTTCCCTGCGGCACATGCCTTGCAAGCACCTTTGACCCGGCGGGTGTGGAGGAGCTTTACACCCTGATTGGGAAAGAAATGGTCATTCAGAGCACCCAGGTGCTCTTAGGACCCGGCATGAACATTCATCGCAATCCCCTCTGCGGGCGGAATTTTGAATACTACTCTGAGGACCCTCTTCTCACTGGGAAAATGGCTGCCGCTGTCATTCGCGGTATCCAAAGTCAGGGCGTTTCCGCGTGCCCCAAGCACTTTGCCTGCAACAATCAGGAAACCAGCCGCAATGAATGCGACTCTCGTCTGTCCCAGCGGGCGCAGCGGGAAATTTATCTGCGAGGCTTTGAAATTGCCGTAAAGGAGGCAGATCCCTGGTGCCTGATGACAAGCTACAACCCGGTCAACGGTGTGTGGAGCCATTACCACTACGAGCTTGTTACCGACATCCTGCGCGGGGAGTGGGGCTATCAGGGCGTAACCATTACGGACTGGTGGATGCACCCCGGTGCATCTCCGGAATTCCCGAACCTTACAAACGACGCTTGGCGCATCCGCGCCCAAGTGGATGTGCTGATGCCCGGCGATATTGCCGCGCGGACGCTTCTTCCATCCCTGAGCGCCCCGGAGGGCGTTACGAGAGCGGAGGCACAGCGGTGTGCCGTAAATGTCATTAAATTTATTCAGCGCTTCCATAAAGCGCAAAGTCAGGAGGATACAGAGCAGTGATCGAGGAAATTATCAGGAAAAATCATTTTACCCTTGTCCGTCAGCGCAAAATTGACGAGGTACAGGGGACACTCTGGGAGATAGAGCATGAAAAGAGCGGCGCAAAGCTTGCCTGGATGGAGCGCAATGACGAGAATATGACCTTCGCCATTGCCTTTCGCACCATTCCCACCGACTCCACCGGTGTGTTTCACATTCTGGAGCACTCCGTGCTGGCAGGCAGCGACAAGTATCCCGTAAAGGAACCCTTTGTGGAGCTGCTGAAAAGCTCCCTGCAGACATTCCTGAATGCAATGACCTACCCGGACAAAACCGTTTACCCCATCAGCAGCCGGAATAAGCAGGATTTCCATAATCTGATGGAGGTCTACATGGATGCAGTGCTGCATCCCACCGCCGTAAAATGCTCCAATGTATTCCGTCAGGAGGGCTGGCGGCTGGAGTTTGACGAAAACGGCGAGCCTATGTTCCAGGGCGTTGTATATAACGAAATGAAGGGCGCCTACTCCAATGCTGCAAGAATTGCGTACAGTGCAATGACAACCGGGCTGTATCCGGATACCTGTTACGCTGTGGAGTCCGGCGGTGATCCCGCGCATATCCCGGAGCTTACCTACGAGCACTTTGTATCCGAGCACAAAAAATACTATCATCCCTCCAATGCTCTGATCCTGCTGGACGGCAGCGTGGATCTGCAGGACAGCCTGAGCCTTCTGGATAGTGTACTCAGTGCCTACGACCGGCAGGTTATGGACTTCCCTATCCCCATACAGAAGTCTCTCCCCTACCGCGAGGAGCGCATTCCCTATGAAGTAGCACCGGGAGAAAACAGCGATAATCAGGTAATCGTCTCCTTCGGAAAGCTTCTCTGCCGCTTTGACGACCCGGTAGAACTGCACGCCGCAAACATCCTTGCCGACTATCTGGCAGGCGACAGCGACGCCCCGTTAAAGCGCGCGATTCTGGACGCGGGACTCGGGGAGGATATGGCCCTTGAGCTGGGGGACGGAATGCAGCAGGCCTGGTTCGGGTGGCAGGTATGGAACACGAGGGAAGAAAACATTCCCGAAATCAAGCAGGCGATCCGCTCTGCAGTAGAGGATGTGCTGCGCGATGGCCTTGATCAGGACCGTCTTGCGGGGTGCTATAATTACCTTGCCTTTAAGCTGCTGGACTGGAGCTCCCCCCGAGGACTTACCGAAACGCTGACAATGGTAGACCCATGGCTGTACGGCGGTGACCCCGCTCAGAACCTGCACTACCGCGATCAGCTGAAGGATCTGAAGGAAAAGCTGGATAACGGCTACCTTGAAAGCATGATGCGCCGGCTGCTTCTGGACGAGTCGGAGGGCTATCTTGCCATTCTGACGCCGGATGCCGAGCTGGGCCAGCGCCGGGCAATGGATGAAAAGCAGCGGGCAAAAGACTACTGGAACAGTCTGGATGCACAGCAGCAGGACGCTCTGAAAGCAGAGCTTGACCGGGTGCACCGGTGGCAGCAGACGCCGGACAGCGCTGAGGCCCTTGCATCCATTCCCATGCTGAAGCTGGAGGATATTCAGGGAGAACCTCAAAAGCTTCCCTATACTGCCGCAAAGCAAGGGGAAAACACAGTGCTTCTCCATGATGTGGGCGGTGACCTGTGCTATATTGACCTGCATTTTGATGCCTCCGATCTTTCCCCGGAAGAGATCAGCCTGCTGAATGTGACGGCGAACCTTCTCGGGGCCCTCGCGACCGAAAAATACACATCAACCCAGCTCCAGAGCGCTATCCGCCGGAACTTGGGGGACTTCTCCGTAAAGCCTGCGTTTTACCACATCGACAGCGCCCATCACCGCACCATGGTTGGCGTATACGGCGTGTGCCTGAATGAAAATCGTATCCCGGCAGCGGAACTGATGGCGGAAATTCTGAATACGACGCGCTTTACAGATGCCCCTGCCGTTCTGAAAATTCTGCGGCAGATGAAGGCTGCCAATCAGCAGAAGCTGGTTTCCAGAGGAAACCTGTATGCAGCCTACCGCGTAAAGGCCCAGCAGAGCAGCGCAGGCGTCGCTGCGGAGCACTTTACCGGCTGTGAATCCATCCGCTATGTCGCGCAGAACGCCCAAAAGTCCCCGGATGAAATTGCCCTTCTTCTGCCTCAGATGGAAGCGCTTTGCAGGAGAATTTTCTGTGCCGAGCGCCTGACCGTCAGCGTTTCGAAAAATGGTGCGGATCTGGTTCCCGCCCTGCTGAGTGCCTTCCCCCAGGGAAAGGCCACCCCGCAGAGCGCCGAATTTGCCCTTTATCCAAAGTGCCGGGAGGGTATCCGGATTCCCGGCAGCGTGGGCTACAGCGCCTGCGGCGCGAATATTGCCCAGTTTGGGAAGCACTTCGAGGGCAGCATGTACGCGCTCTCCAATATGATGACATATGAATACCTGTGGACGGAGGTGCGCGTCAAGGGCGGCGCCTACGGAACCGGATTCAAGGTTACCCCGGATGACGATCTGAGAGCAACCAGCTACCGCGACCCAACCCCCGGGAAGTCAATGGATACCTTTGCACACTGTGCGGATGCCGTGCGGCAGCTGTGCAGCGAAGGGGCGGATCTGACGAAATTCATCGTGGGCGCCATGTCCGAGGCGGATCCGCTGCTTGAGGGTGCGGAAATCATCCGTGCGGGAGAAAGCTGCTGCTTTGGCAATGTATCCTATGAAAAGCTTGCAGAGCGTCGGCGCAGTCTCCTTGCGTGCACGAAAGAGACTCTGCTGAAGCTCTGCCCGGTGCTGGAGCAGGCGATGACATACGGCAGCAGCTGCATCATTGCCGGGGCACAGCTTCTGGAGCAAAGCAAGGATAAGATTGACACGATCGTAGAAATTCCCTGCTGATTTTCTTCTCAAGACAGAATAGGGCAGCACCGCATCCCGAGACAGGAGCGGTGCCGCCGTCCACAAAAAGCAGCTGCCGCAGGAAACCTGCGGCAGCATTTTTTACCCGATGGCCCGGCGGAAGAACAGGGTGACCTTGAACAGATCTCCGTCCACAAGCAGCTGAAGCTGCCCGCCCTGGATTTCCATCAGGCTCTTTGCAATGTTGAGTCCCAGTCCGCTCCCCTCCGTGTTTCTGGAGGAATCACCTCGCACGAACCGCTCCATCAGCTCCTCTGCACTGATATTCAACTGGGTCCCGGAAATATTCTTGAAGGAGATGATTGCGGTATCCTCCGCCGCGGAGACATCCACATACAGCCGGGTGCCGGGGAGAGCGTACTTCACCGCATTGCTGAGCACATTGCTCATGGCCCGCCACAGCAGCCGCCCATCGGCAAGCAGGCGGATCTCCTTCTCACTTTCGTGGTATATGGGCGTCAGCCCGGCGGCAGTCAGCTTATCGGAGAATTCTCCCAGAGCCTGGGTCACAGCTTCCTTCGCGTCGATTTCGGCAATTTCTGCCCGGATGTTTCCTGTAGACGCCTTGCTCATCTCAATCAGATCTTCAATCAGTTTCTTCAGCCGCTGACTCTGGCGGGAAAGGACATTTAAGTATTCTGCCTCATCCTCCGGGGTGTGGGGCTTTTCCAGCAGATCCACATAGTTGATGATGGATGTCAATGGCGTTTTGATGTCGTGGGAGACGTTGGTAATCAGTTCGGTTTTCATGCGTTCGGATTTCAGCTTGCTCTGCGCGGCCGCCATGGCCACATCCGCCAGTCCGTTTAGCTCCTTGGAGAAATCCCGGAAGCAGCCGACGAGATATTTCCCGTCAACCTTGCTTTCCAGGTCTCCGGCGCGCATGCGGTGGGCGCCTTCCAGCAGGGTTCCAAAGCAGTTGGAGCCGTACAGCACAGCAATCAGTGCGGCGAAGCACCATACGGCGATCTGCTTCCTGCTTCCGTCGGTGACTGCCAGCAGAAGCAGCCATGCTGCAAGTGCTCCTCCGGTAATAATCCACTGCCAGGTTACAGGCAGGAGGGACAGCGTTCTTTCGCATTGCTGCAATCCCTTTCCCAGCAGACGCAAAAAAAAACGGATTGCTTTTTTCGCGTATTTCGAAAGGAGGGAAGCCACTGCCCGGATGATTTTGAAAATCTCTTTTGCAGCCCGGACTGCAAAATGAAAGAGCTTCGGGAAAAGAAAGCCGACTCCCCGCAGGCACCAGCCGGTGATGCTGTTCCAGAACCAGTGACCCTGCCCCATTTTTATCTGGGCTGCGAAGGCAAAGCAGAAGCACACAAACAGGACGCAGCCTGCATATCCGAAAAATCCCGCCGCGGCAATGGCCAGGGGGATGCTCTGCGGCACAAGCTTTTCGCACAGCTTCAGGCAGAACCACAGCAGTATGGTTTCCCCTCCGACCATACATGCCCCATACAGGTCAAGAGGCAAAGCGTTCAGCCCTCCGGCGCGAATCTGTGCGCTTCCGTCCCTGCACCCGGCAACGGAGCAGAGGAATACCGCAAGGGCCGCGAAAAGCAGCAGCCCCGCAAGCAGTGCCCCTTCAAAGAGGCCGGTGTGCCGGCACAGAGCCGCAAGCAGCTGCATTTTTGTACTTTCCGAAAAATCGTTCGCGGAAAAATATGTTTCGTATGCGTCCTTTTCCAGCAGATTTTCACCCGCAAGCACGGCAAGAGCAGCACCGCTGCCCACCGCTGCCGCTAGGCATGCGGCGCACAGCAAAATTGCGATAAATTTCACCCAGAGGGAATTTTTCATGGCTTCGCCTCAATCTTATAGCCCTGGCCCCACATGACCTTGAGGTAACGCGGCTCCGACGGATTGATTTCAATTTTCTCCCGCAGATGACGGATGTGCACGGCTACGGCTCCCTCGCTTCCCAGTGCCACCTCCTGCCAGACGGCCTCATACAGAACCTTTGTGGAGAATACCTTTCCGGGGTTCGACATCAGGAGCTTTAAGATGGCGTATTCCGTCGGCGTCAGATTCACCGGCTCTCCCTCTACGGTCACCTGCTTGGTTCGGTCATCCAGGGAAATCGCCCCGATGGTGAGCACATTGGCGTCCTCTACCCGGCTGCCGAGACTTGCATAGCGCCGCAGCTGGCTTTTCACTCGGGCCAATACCTCTACCGGGGCAAATGGCTTTGTGATATAGTCGTCCGCCCCCACGTTCAGACCCAGCACCTTATCCTCCATTTCGCTCTTGGCCGTCAGCAGAATAATCGGCACATTGGAAAATTCCCGGATTTTAGAGGTAGCGGTGATTCCGTCCATGCCGGGCATCATGATATCCAGCAGGATCAGATGAATGTCCTCTTCCTTTGCAATTTTTACGGCATCAAGGCCGTTAAAGGCCTCCAAAAGGGTATATCCCTCCGGAGCCAGATATATCTTCAGCGCATTGACAATATCCGGCTGATCGTCACAAATCAGGATCTTATACATACACTCCACTCCTTTGTACCCCATTATATCATCCGCATTGTTAAGAAGAAAGAGCGCGAATTATTAAAAAGCCTTTAAGCCGGGGCACCAGCCAAAACACAAATTAACCGATTTGCAAAAAATATCTTGACCTGGAGCCAGCTCCAGGTGCTATACTTGCACGCAGAGGTGAACAGCATGAAAAAAGTACTGATCGTTTATTATTCCTGGTCAAACGGAAATACGGAAAGAATCGCGCAAATGCTGCAAAAGGAAATCGGCGGTGATATTGCAAAAATAGATACGCTGATTCCCTACGAGGGCAGCTATGACGATGTGGTGAACCAGGGGCAGGAGGAAGTGGAGCACGGGTATGAGCCAAAACTGAAACCTTTGGGCGTCAACATTGCGGATTACGATGTGATTGCCGTGGGGACCCCCACATGGTGGTATACCATGGCCCCTGCGGTGCGCACTTTTCTGCACGGAAATGACTTTAAGGGCAAAACCGTTATTCCGTTCATGACCAACGGCGGCTGGCCGGGGCATGTCATCAAGGATATGAAAGCCGCCTGCGGCGGCGCGGATATTGCCTGCGAAATGGAGATCCGCTTTGACTCCGAGGGTGGAAGCAATCTGGTGACGCCTCCGGAGCAGGTTTCCCGGTGGACACAGGGCGTAAAAGCATTCCTCTCAGGCTTTGGAGACAACACATGACGATCAAGGAAGTATCAGAAAGATGCGGTATTTCCCAGGATACGCTTCGCTACTATGAGCGTGTGAACGTCATCCCCGCAGTTACGCGAACCTCCGGCGGCATCCGCGACTATCAGGAGGAAGACCTGAAATGGGTGGAGCAGGCGGTGTGCATGCGAAACGCAGGGCTCCCCATTGAAAGCCTGATCGAATATCAGCGCCTGTTTCAGGAGGGGGACGCCACCATACCCGCGCGGCTGGAGCTTCTTACCGGGCAGATGGAGGCTCTGCAAAAGCAGAAAGCCCAGATTGAGGAAACGATCAATCGGCTTTCTTACAAGATATCAAGGTATGAAGAAGCCGTAAAAACCGGCGTACTGACTTGGCCGAAGGAAGGACAGAACTAATAATGGCAAAACTGGTTGCATTTTATTCGAGAGCCGATGAAAATTACTTTGGCGGCGCAATGAAGTATGTAAAAGTTGGAAATACGGAAAAGGCCGCGCACATGATTGCGGAGCTCACAGGCGGAGATATTTTCAAAATTGAGCAGAAAGAGCCCTATTCCGCAAATTACAGAGCGTGTGTGGAGCAGGCGCGGAAGGACAAGCAGGAAAAGGCCCGGCCGGCGCTTGCCTCTCTGCCTGAAAACTTCGACAGATACGATGAGATTTATCTCGGCTATCCGAACTATTGCGGGACGATGCCCATGGCAGTCTACACTTTCCTGGAAAGCTTCGATTTTACCGGAAAGACCATCCATCCCTTCTGCACCCATGAAGGCAGCGGACTTTCAGGTACGGAGCGGGATATTCAGAATACAGCCAAGGGCGCTGTTGTAGAAAAAGGCATTGCCATTCACGGCAGCAGCGTAGACAGCGCAAGGCCCTCCCTGCAAAAATGGATTGCAGGCAGCAGGTAAGCCGGAGAAATGAAGGAAATCAGCGGCCGTGAAACATGCTTTGCTTTCATGCAGAGCCTGTTTTGGCATTTCCGGGCCCTGTCTGCGTGATTTTTCTTTACGGAGGAATGAAAAAGTGTTATAGTGCAGTATACGGAGGAAGGGAACATATTTATGGCAACCATCGACCAGACCTTCGTTCGTCTGCAAAGATCTGCCTTTCGGTCGAGATTTCATCTGACGGACAAAGACAAACAGTATATCGCTGACAAGGGCATGGATACGATTCAGCGGCATGCGGCGGACTTCATTCGGACGCGGCTTGCTCCGGCAAATATTCCGAATGACGGGAAGCAGACGCCTATGCGGGGGCATCCGGTGTTTATTGCGCAGCACGCCTGCGCATGCTGCTGCCGCGGTTGCCTCAGCAAGTGGTACCACATCCCGCCCGGACGTGAGCTCACGGAAAATGAGCAGGAACGCATTGTGCGTCTGCTGATGGCGTGGATCGGGCGGCAAATTGAAAATGGTTCAAAATGAGAAGGGCTGAATAGAATGACGACGCTGCATATAAGAGGCGGGTCTGATGCGGACTTTGCGCGGATCATGGAAATTTACAGGTACGCACAGGACTTTATGATTCAAAACGGCAATCCCACACAGTGGGGGCATGCCTATCCGAGCGAAGAACTGATCCGGTCCGATCTCCGTCAAAATGCCTGTAATGTGATATACGATGGAAACGGGATACATGGGGTGTTTTCCCTGTTCGAAGGCGCCGAGCCAACCTATGCGCATATTGAAGGCGGGAAATGGCTGAATGATGCGCCTTATCTGACAATTCACAGGATTGCCGGCGACGGCCATGTGCATGGACTGTTTCAGTGCGCTGCAGATTACTGCAAGGGCCTTTCCCGGAACATCCGAATCGATACCCACAGGGATAACCGGATCATGCAAAGCCTGATTGAGAAAAACGGGTTTCAAAAATGCGGAATGATCCGTGTCAGAGACGGCACACCGAGAATCGCGTACCAGTGGACAGGAAAAAGGAATTTTTGATGGAATGCGGCTTAACCGGTACGGTATAAAAGGCGAAAAAGGAGAAACCTGATCTATGAAAGCAAAAGCAAACAAGCCGATTGCAATTTATCTTCTGCTGGTGCTGGGTACCTGCTATCTGCTGGGCCTGCTTGAGGCAGCAGCAGGCTCTGGCCAATTCTATCAGATCCTGGGTATTGGTTTTACATTTATTCCTGTTATTGCGGCGGTTATTACAAAAAAGGCCACCGGCGAAAGGGCGAAGTATCACCTTTCCCTTCGCGTCTGGAAAGATGCGAAGTGCTGGCTGCTGTCCGCATTCCTGCCGGGGATTTTGATTGCAGCAGGCGCAGCAGTCTATTATCTTGTATTCCCGGAGCAGTACAGTGGGATCTTCAGAATCGGGATGCGGCTTGGTACAGACGCGGAAATTACCGTAAAGTCTCCCATCGCCATCGCTCTTGCCTGCATCGCGGTTTCGGCAGTCATGATTCCGATTCAGCTGCTGGAACTGGGGGAGGAAATCGGATGGAGAGGGTATCTGCTCGGCTTCCAGGCTGAAAAATACGGTGAAAGGAACGCAGCCCTCATCAACGGCATCGAATGGGGACTCGCCCATCTGCCCCTGATCTATTTTGGGTTCAATTACAGTCTGGAAAACTGGGGTGCCCCCTGGTCAAATATGGGAATGATGATGGTAACGTGCGTCGTGCTGGGCATTCTTCTTTCCTATGTGACCATAAAGACCGGGAACTGCATGTATGCAGCGATCATACATGGAGTCGTGAACGTCATCGGAGAACTGCCGGTTTATTTCAGCACAAATTTGAAAAGCGGGCTTTTAGGACCGAACCCCACCGGAATACTGACCATGCTGCCGCTGATGATTGCTGCGATTCCCTGCTTCCTGAAGCTGGGAAATAAGGAAAAGCAATAAGATAAGATTATTCAGGCAGCACCGCAAATTAGCGTAAATCCACGCATGGCAATTGACTTTTTGAATAAACTGTGAGAAAATACACCCAATAAATTCAGAGCAGCACCGTATCATACGGCACTGCCTCAGATAAGAGAGGCTTTATCTATGCAGCAATCCAGAACACATACCTGCGGTGAGCTCCGTATCGGAGATGTCGGCAAGCAGGTTACCCTTGTCGGCTGGCTGGAAAATATCCGTGAAGTCGGCTCCAATTTTGCTTTCCTTGTTCTGCGCGATTATTACGGCACCACGCAGGTAGTTGTAGAATCCGAAGATATGATGAAGCTTGTAAAGCCCATCAACAAGGAGTCTACCATTTCCGTCACCGGTATTGTCCGTGAGCGTGAGAGTAAGAATCCGAAGCAGCCGACAGGTGACATTGAAGTTGTACCTCAGGACATTCAGGTACTGGGCAAGTGCTTCCACAATCAGCTACCCTTTGAAATCAACAAGTCAAGAGATGCCGATGAAAATACCCGTCTGAAATACCGCTTTCTGGATTTGCGCAACCCTGCGGTGAAGCGCAATATTGTTCTGCGCTGTCAGGTGGTGGCGGAACTGCGCAGGCTGATGACTGAAAAGGGTTTCTTGGAGATTACAACGCCCATTCTTACATCCTCCAGCCCGGAGGGTGCCCGCGACTATCTGGTGCCGTCCCGCAATCACCCCGGAAAGTTCTACGCATTGCCTCAGGCTCCGCAGCAGTTTAAGCAGCTGCTGATGACTGCCGGGTTTGACCGCTATTTCCAGATTGCGCCCTGCTTCCGCGATGAGGATGCACGGGCAGATCGGACACCCGGCGAGTTCTATCAGCTGGATATGGAAATGGCGTTTGCCTCTCAGGAGGATGTCCTTTCCACACTGGAGGACGTGCTGGTGCCTGTGTTTGAAAAGTTTGGAAAGTACAAGCGAATCAGTCAGGCCCCCTTCCGCCATATCCCTTACAAGGAAGCAATGGAACGCTATGGCTCGGATAAGCCGGATCTGCGTATTGATCTGGAGATTCAGGATATTTCCGATGTCGTGCAGGGCTGCGGATTCGCTCCCTTTGAGGGAGCGACCGTCAAGGCCGTCGCGGTGGACAATTTCAGCCAGCCGCGCAAGTGGATTGATAAGCTTTTGGCCGATGTTGAGGTTCAGACCGGGAATAAGGCCTGTTGGGTTAAGGTAGATGAAAATGGTGCTTTGACCGGCGGCATTTCCAAGTTCCTGGATGAATGCGGCGATGCACTGAAGGTGCGGCTGGATCTGAAGCCAGGCAGCTTCGTGTGCATGGCAGCAGGCAAGAAGGCCGCTGCACAGAAGACGGCCGGTGTGATTCGTATTCTCCTGGGCCGCCGGGTACCCGGCCATTTCGATGAGGAGCAGTATGCACTCTGCTGGATTGTGGATTTCCCGATGTACGAAATCGGGGAGGAGTCCGGAGAACTGGAATTCTGCCACAACCCATTCTCCATGCCGGTAGGCGGCCTGAAGGCACTGGAGGACGCCGAAGGCGATACAGAGAAGCTCCTGAATGTAAACGCGAACCAGTATGACCTTGTGGTCAACGGGTATGAGTCTGCCTCCGGCGCTGTCCGCAATCATGATCCGGAGATTATGATCAAGGCGTTCGAAATGGTTGGACTGGGGGAGGATGCTGTGAAGGCAAAGTTCCCAGCCATGTACAATGCGTTTACCTATGGCGCCCCGCCGCATGCGGGAGCAGCCCCCGGTGTGGATCGTCTGATCATGCTGCTGACCGGCGAGGAGAACATCCGCGAGATCATCACCTTCCCGATGAACAAGAGCGCACAGGACCTGATGATGGGTGCGCCAAGTGCAGTGGAGCAGAAGCAGCTCGACGATGTGCACATTGCAATCAAGGAAACAGAGTAAAGAACAGCGTTCTGCGGAGCGGGGGTGAGAAGCCCTTTGCTCCGCAGACTTTTTTGCCTTCCAATTTCCGGAGGCAGGCGGAAAAAATGTTGCGTTTTACAAGGATTCGTGTATAATGGAGAAAAATCTTCCGGAAGGAAATTCCCCGGCTGCTGCAGGGGAATCACACCATATTCTATTATTGCTGTAAGGAGACAATTTGATGTCATATCGCGGACAATTCAGCAGCGGCAAGGGAAAGAAAAGCGGCGGCACGGGGAAAATTGTGCTGGCTGTGGTGCTCACAATCGTGATTATGCTGCTGCTGGAGCTGGGACTTGCATGGT
>CAVIFH010000019.1:0-13422 GCA_963641615.1 bacterium
TGGCGAAAAGCCGGATCTTTTGCCCCAATTTTTCAGTTTGAAAAACTTGAGATACGTACAGCAGCCCTGCGCTTTTTAAACTTTAATTGCGTCAAAATCTCTCAGCAATCGCTCTTGCCTCTTTGTGCGGTGCTGCCATAACAATTATCCCGGGATTCTTGACATTCCGAAAGAATGCAATATATAATAATCCCTGATGTGCAAATTTGTTAAAAAGACGAGAGGAGCCGCCCAATGCCAAAATTATCTGTTTCAGCAAAATCATCTGTTCGGGATATGACCACCGGATCCATCTGCGGACAAATTCTGATGTTCTCTCTGCCGCTGATGCTGGGAAACATTTTTCAGATGCTTTACAATACCGTGGACTCCATTGTGGTGGGAAACTATGTTGGAACCGAAGCTCTGGCTGCGGTGGGCTCTACGACAATGATCGTCAATATCCTGGTTTTCTTCTTCAATGGGTTCTCCATTGGTGCCGGAGTGGTGATCTCCAACCTTTTCGGTGCCCAGGATATGGACAAGCTGCATAAGGCGGTCGAAACAACCATTGCGTCCACCTTTCTGCTGAGCGTTCTTTTTACGGTCTGCGGCGTGGCGACGGTGCCCTTCATGCTGCGCTTCATGTCGACGCCGGATGATGTCTTTGAACCGGCCTGCACCTATCTTCGAATTTATATTGGCGGAATCTCCGGGCTGCTGATTTACAACATGGGCAGCGGCATTCTCCGCGCTGTGGGGGACTCCGTCCATCCGCTGTATTTTCTGATCCTTACAAGCGTTCTGAATATCGTGCTGGATCTGGTGTTTGTGCTGGTTATTCCCTGGGGAATTGCCGGTGTCGCGCTGGCTACCATCATCTCCCAGTTTATATCCGCTTTCCTGATTCTGCTTCTTCTGAGCCGCTCAAAGGATGTATACCGCCTGACGTGGCACGATCTGCATCTGGACTGGGGAATCCTGCGAAATATCTTCTCTGTCGGACTTCCTGCGGCGATTCAGTCCGTTATTACGGCCTTCTCCAATGTGTTCGTCCAGTCCTACATAAATGTGTTCGGCTCCAGCTGCATGGCCGGGTGGAGCTGCTACAACAAGCTGGATCAGTTTATCATGCTTCCCATGCAGAGCATGGCAATGGCTGCCACAACCTTCGTCAGTCAGAACATCGGCGCGGGAAAAAATGAGCGCGCAAACCGCAGCACATTCATCACCGTCGGCCTGTCGGTTGGCGTGACCCTTGCCATTGTGGCAGTGCTGTGCATCTGGGCCGCGCCTGCGGTTGGGCTGTTTACATCGGACAGCACCGTCATCGAATATGGTGTGCTGTTCATCCGGGCGAACTGCTTCTTCCTCGCGTGCAACTGTGTCAACCATGTACTGGCAGGAAGTCTGCGCGGACGGGGCGACTCCACAGGCCCGATGGTTATCATGCTGCTGGGCTTCGTGGCAATCCGTCAGACTTACCTCTATGTGGTGACGCATTTTATTGCCAATACTCCCTTCCTGGTGGGCTTCGGCTATCCCGTCGGATGGGTCAGCTGCTGCATCATTGAGCTGAGCTATTATTTCGTAAAAATGAAGCGGATAAAAAATCGGGATAAAAAATCCGCCTTCGGTTAAGGCAACACCGCGCAATTCGCCTGCGTCGATTGCCGGATCTTTTGCCCCAATTTTTCAGTTTGAAAAGCTTGAGATACATATACAGTATCCCTGCGCTTTTCGAACTTTAACTTGAGCCAAAATCTCTCAGCAATCGCTCTTGCCTCATTGCGTGGTGCTGCCCTAAAAAAATCTCCCTGCTGCCATGTAAAACCCATGACGGCAGGGAGAAATATTTTTATTGCGCGGCAGTGAGATCGTTCATTTCAGGATCAGGAAATAGGCCAGCACGGCAATGCCCAGCACAATCCGGTACACCCCGAAGGCGCTGAAGGAATGGCGGCGGACATAGGCCATGAGCGCTTTGATCACAAGCAGACTCACGATATAGGACACCGTGCAGCCAACGAGCAGAATCAGCAGCTCCGACGCGCCGAAGGCTGCCCCGGAGAGGAAAAACTTCAGGAGCTTGATCGCGCTTGCCCCCAGCATGGTCGGGATTGCCATAAAGAAGCTGAACTCCGCCGCGGCGCCCCGGGAAACCCCTGCTAAAATTCCCCCCAGGATGGTAGAGCCGGAGCGGGAGGTGCCTGGCACCAGACTAAGGCACTGGCTCAGGCCGATTGCCATAGCCGCAGGCCAGGAAATGTCGTTTACATTGCTGTATTTGAATTCCCGATTTTTATTTCGCTTTTCTACCGCGATGAACGCGATGCCGTAGGCGATCAGCGCAATGGAAACAACCACAGCATTGTGCAGATGGGCATCCATCCAGTCATCAAACAGGACACCTACCACACCGGACGGAATGATTGCCCCAATGACCTTGAACCAGAGGGTCCACGTCTGCTTCTTTTTTTCCGCTGTTTTTCCGGAATCAAAGGGATTGAGCTTGCGGAAATAAAGGGCGCATACCGCTAAAATTGCCCCCAGCTGAATCACCACGTCAAACATGCTCTGAAATGCGTCGCTTACATCCAGATTGACAAATTCGTTGAGCAGAATCAGATGCCCGGTGGAGGACACCGGCAGCCACTCCGTTACACCCTCTACGATGCCAAAGAGCACCGCCTTCAAAACCTCGATCATATTTTCCATCGCTCCTCTCATGGGGCCATGATACACGAAATATTCCATGTTTTCAATGCCGAATTGCGGCGCAGGGCAAAAATAAAAGGGCGGGCAGAACCCGTCCCTTCCATATTCTCTATAATGGACTCTGTTTGATTTTCGCGTACCTTCTCGGGTACTGCGCCGGTGTCGGCGAAACCTTGCGCAGGAGAATCAGCACATGGCTGGCGCCGTCAATAGGGAACTCCTTCACATGCTCCAGAGCAAGGCCAAGCTTTTTTATGGCCGAGGTGCATTCCCCAAGCTCCTCTTTCGCGGCGGCACCCTTCATAGCAATCACCATACCGCCCACCTTCACATAGGGAGCAGTCAGCTCCAGCAGAATATTGAGGCGCGCCACGGCGCGGCTTGTGGCGAAATCATACTGCTCACGGCGCTGGGCAACAGCCTCCTCCGCCCGGGCAGCAATGCACTCTGCCCGGATTCCCAGCCGGGGCAGGGTCTCCTCCAGCCAGTGCACCCGCTTTCCGAGGCTGTCCAAGAGGGTTACATCCAGTTCACTGCACCCGATGGCAAGGGGAACGCCGGGGAAACCGGCGCCGCAGCCCACATCGATCAGCTTTTTCCCCTGAAAGCTCCCGCAGGTGAGCACCGACAGGCTGTCCAGCAAATGGAGCTTTGCCACCTGAGCGGGGTCTGTGATGGCGGTCAGATTCATCACTTCATTCTGCCTGATGACCGCATCGGCAAAGCTGCAGAGCAGCTGCTGCTGCACATCACTGAGCTGCAGTCCCAATGCCGGCAGCCCTGCCGCCAGCGTTTCCCCCATGATATCCATATCAGTATACATCCTTTGCGTTTACAATTCCGCTGAGGTCAACCTGAGTCTCGTCATAGGGATCAAACTGGTTCTCAATTACCTCTGTGGCGGGAAGGACAATCTCCTGAATGTGCCAGTTCACAAGCAGATCGCACACCTCTCCGTAGGAGGCGACGCCGGAGGACTCTCCGCTGACCTTCAGGTAGGCATCATTCAGGCTGTCTGCCAGATCCGTGGCAAAGGCATCCCGCTGATTGCTGAAGAAGGCATCGTACTGCTCCATATCCCGGCGCAGATCGTCGCTGACATTTGCCTCGATCTGTGCGGCGGCACTTGCCGCCTCTGCCACCAGGCTGGGGTCAATGCTGGTGGACTTTCCCAGACTGACCAGCGCCGTATAGCAATAGCGGTAGGCCATGAAATAGGCGGAATACTGGTACTGCCGGTTGGTATTGAAGGAGCAGGCAAGGAACGCGGCAAAATTCGCGTCCCGCTCCGATGCGATGCACATTCTGTGGGCCATTTCATGGCACATGGTGAAGGGGAGCGCCGAAGCAGGAATCTGCGGATTCACCGCAGCCTCACCGGTCAGGGGGAACGTAAAGCCCGTAATGCCCATGGAGCTGTACATGCTTGCCCAGCCCAGCTTTTTTACCGGCAGGGTCGACCCGGCGAAAACCGGATAGTAGCGCTGATAGGTCAGGTACTGGAATCCGTTTCCCGCGCGGCTCGCAAGGGTATCAAAGTCCTCAAATGCCAGATTGCCCTGGGCGTCCCGGCTGACCTGCGACGCCATGATATTTGCCTGACTCTGGTAGTACTCCGTCGCGTCGATCACCTCAGAGAGGGTGCAGCCGGAGACACTCATACGCATATCATCGGAAAGGTCACCGGCATAGTAATTCATGCCGTAAACCGCCGTATGCACCATAAAGATGAAGCTCCCCGCTGCCAGAACCCAGCCGAACCAGTGAAACACGCTCTTCTTCATAACAATTGTCAGGACCAGCGTCGCGATAATCACCGCCAGAAGCGCAACTGCGAGGAACTGCCAGATCAGGAAATCCGCCTGGCTGCTCCACTGCGCAAGTGTCTCCTCCAGCGTGCGTATCACATAAGGATAAACCATATCCACAAGCTCGGAATAGGTCTTTCCGTATTGGGAGAGGATATAAGTAATGCCGGCACAAATGGCAGCCGCCAGATATCCACGGAGATTTTTCAAAGGGTGCCCTCCTCGCGATTGCTCGATTTCTTGCAAAGGATAAAAGATAAATTCAGGAAACTAGAAAATGATGGCAATCAGTGCGGCAGCCAAGGCAATCACACTGACGACTGCGATCACGCAGGGAAACAGACAGCATCCGCATCCGTCTCTTCTGGGAGGCGGGGGTACAGGGGGCCCGCCAAAGAGCCCGCCGAATCCGCGTCTGCGTCCTCCACCCATTCCGGGTTCATGCATTCCGCCGCCCATTCCCGGCCCTCCGGGTCCGTGGGGTCCTCCACCGCCCATTCCGGGACCTCCCGGTCCTCCTGGTCCGCGTCCACGCATAATTCTGCACCTCTTTCTTTTGGAAGCGGCAGACAGCTTTGTCGGCGCTTCCTTATATTTTGATTCTCTTATACTTTACCACAGGTTTATGAAGGGTTCTTTAACAAAACCCCTGCATAGGGTGATTATACACCAAAAAGGCGCAACATGGAAGATGCTTTTTGCAAAAATGAAGTGTTTCAAAATAGAGTGTTTCAAATATGTTAAAAGTGTTTCAAATTTAGTGCAAATTATTGACACACTTGCTGTTCCGTGCTATAGTGAGGTCGTAATAAATCGGCAGACGGCTGCATACAGGCACCGCAATCTGCCGTAAACGAAAGGAGCAACTTATCATGAATTACGTTTATCAGAGTGACCCCGCCGGAGGTACACAGGCAACCCGCAGCGGTCTGAAGCAGCTCCTTAGTGAGCTGGAGAATGGCGACTGCCTGGCTGTGGCACGAATTTCCGTTGCCGCAGGCAGTGTGCAGGAGTTTTTGGATATGCTGGATGATCTGGAGGCACGGGGGATTCGCTTCCGCGCCGCAGAGGAGGGACTGGACACAGGCACACCGGAGGGCCAGTGCGCCGTAAAGCTGCTTCGCTCCGTGCTGGCGCTGAATCCCGGCACCGCGGACAAAGAGGACTGCGCGCAAAAGGGACGCAAGCCCATTGAAATTGATGAGACACTTTTTGATGAGATTCTGGAGCGCTGGAAGAGCGGCGAGATCACAGCCCGTCAGGCAATGGCAGAGCTGAACCTGAAGCCGAACACCTTCTATCGCAGAGTAAAAGAGCATGATGGAAAAAGCGCCGACGCTCTTCTGAATGCGGCAAAAAATCTGGGCAAGGAAATTGTCAACACCGTTGCCGAGGGCACGGAGGAGCTTCAAAAGGCCGCTGGGAAATGTGACCTGTCCTCCATTACCGACACGGTAAAGAAAAACCTGAGTGCAGCGGGCAAGGTTTTCAGCAGCAGAATGGACAGCCTGAGCCGGGATTTCCAAGAGGCTGTAAAGGAGGCAAAGCAGGCCGCAAAGCAGGAATCATCCGCTGAGAAAGCCGAAGAGGAAGTATCTCCCGTACAGGAGCGTGCGGCAGCCGAGGCTGCACCTCAGCCGGATGCGCCCCAGGAGGAGCCTGCACAGGAGACGCAGCAGCAGCCCTCACCGGATGCGGAAGGCATTCCGGGTGAGGAGGCTCCCGCCCCTGAATCTGAGGAAGAATTGTAATCGATTGGAATCACAAACCCATACGGAGGAATGAAGAATGAAGCGCTTAACTCGCCCGGATGAGGGAAAAATTCTGTGCGGCGTGTGCGCCGGCATCGGCAGATATTTTAACATTGACCCGACCATCATTCGGCTGCTCTTTGTGCTGTTCTGCTGTCTCGGCGGCTGCGGCATCTTAGTTTATCTGATTGCCGCGATCATCATACCGAAGGAATAATCGAAGGGATGCACATAAGGCAGCGCTGCCGGATCCGCCCGCAGTGTTCGCCGAATGACGCAGCAGCTCCATAAAATTATCTTTCCCCGGGTGCCTGGAGGCATTTTCTCCATGCACCCGGGGATTGTCTTTTCATGCAGGATGCCCTTCAGCGGCCATGTGTTCTCGCCGTGTACTCCGCCCGGGCTACGTTCTCAAGGCGGGGCAGCGCATAGGCTAGGAATTTTTTAAAGGACGCGCAGAAGTAATTATGAGGCCCGGTTTCACCGGTATACCAGTCATTCTTGCAGCCTCCGTTGCAAATGGCCCCATAGGGGCAGGATGCGCACTCCCCGGGCTTCTGCGTTCCCCAGGCAAGAAACTCCCGGCTTTTTTCGCTCTGCGCCAGCTGCGCAATGGGGATTTCGGAAATATTTCCAATTTTCCAGGGGTCCAGCACGTAAAAATCGCAGGGATAGGCCGACCCGTCTGCCTCAATGACCAGATATGCCCCGCATCTGCCGCAGGTGGCGCAGGTGCTTGCCCCGTCCCCCAGAAGGATATGCACATAGTCTTCAAACAGGCGGACGCTGTAATAATTTCCCGCGCTCCAGTCCTGATACCACAGGTCAAAAATGCGGCACAGAAATTTCCCGTATTCCTCCGGCAGCAGTGACCACGCCTCCTGCCCCCGCTCATGGCCGATCGGGTCGAGGCATGCAATAAACTGCATATACCGGAATCCGAGATTTTTCAGGCCCCCGTATGCCTTCTCCGGAAATTTTGCGCACTGCTTTGTAACAACACACAGGGCATTGTAATCCACTGCATACCGGTCCAGGATATTTTTCGCATTTAGGACCCTCTTCCATGTCCCGCTCCCCTGCGAATCCACACGGAGAGCATCATGCGTACTGCGGAAGCCATCCAGCGACAGCCCCACGAGAAAGTTCTCCTTTTTCAGAAGCTCCGCCCATTCTTCAGTTAACAGCGTGCCGTTGGTCTGAATCGCATAGCTTACTTTAACCCCATCGGGGCAAAACGCATGGACAAGCTCTGTAAAGCGCCGGAAGAAGCCCAGGCCTGCGACCGTCGGCTCGCCGCCCTGAAAGGCAAAGCTCACCTCTGCCCCGGGTTCCACCGCCTCGAATACCTGCCGAATCAGGGTCTGCGCCGTCTCTTCGCTCATAATGCCCATGCTGCGCTGGGTGCGGTTGCTTGCCTCGTTCTCATAGAAGCAATACCTGCAGCGCAGGTTGCACAGGCTGGAAGCAGGCTTTATCAATAGGTTTATATGTTTCATTATCAATCTCTCTTTGCTTTTTACTGCAGCAATTATACCGTTTCCGGTATTCCTTCGCAACCATTTTTAAAAAGATTTGCTTTTTCGCTCATTTGTGCTACAATACATATACGACACTGGGAATCCGATAAATGCCGCTGCCGGAAAAGCGCCATACATGAGAAGGGAGTGTTCACTTGTGTCCAGAACAAGCACAAAGCCGGAGGAAATTATGCGTTTTGTCAATGAGTTTGTTCAGGAATACGGCTATTCCCCCTCTGTGCGCGAAATTGGGGAGGCAGTTGGGCTGCACTCTACCGCCTCCGTCAGCTACCATCTGCAGGCGCTGCAGGCAAAGGGCTGCCTTGGATGCTCCGGGCAGAAGGGCCGGAAACGTTCCATTGCCCCGGCTGCCCGCCCCGGACAGATCCCGATTATCGGCGTTGTCACTGCGGGCATTCCCATTCTCGCAGTGGAAAATCAGGAGGGCACCATGGCCTGGGATGACCCCGGCTGCTTTGCACTGCGTGTACGGGGAGACAGCATGATCGGCGCGGGAATTCTCAGCGGTGACAAGGTGGTTGTCCGCCCGCAGCCAACCGCCGACGATGGGCAGATCGTCGTTGCCCGCATTGGTGACGAGGCGACCGTCAAGCGCCTGCGGCGCAGACACGGTGAAATCTGGCTCATGCCTGAAAACAGCAATTACGAGCCCATTGACGGCAGTGAAGCAGAAATCATCGGCATCGTCAAAGCCGTTGTGAGAGAATATTAAAATTTCTATTTTTATATCGGTCCTGTGTGCGGTTCCTTAGAGCAGCACACAGGACTTTTTTATGTAAGGCAGCATGTTTCACGTGAAACATACCGATGCCGTCAAGTGCAGCAGTGTCGTCTTAAATTTCCTCTTTACGAATGAAGCAGAATGTTGTAAAATAAACCTCAAATGCACAAAGAAGAGGTGCGTTCCTTGAAGTGCCTGAAATGCGGTCGAGAGACCGAGCAGACGTTTTGTGAAATTTGCAGGGAAAGCATGAAAAAATACCCGGTGAGTCCAAAAGCCATCGTGCTTCTCCCGAAAGAGCGTGTTCCTGAAAAAAAGGCATCTGCGCGCTTTATTCCTGCATCGCCGGAAGCTGTCATTGCGTCCCAGAAACGAACCATCCGTCGGCTTCGGAAAGCAGTTGCAGTGCTCTGTGTATGCCTTGCTGTTATGGCGGGTGGAATCTGGCTGGTCTCTCAAAAGGGTGGGGTTCCCCCCGTTGGTCAGAACTATTCCACAGTTACAAAGTCGACAGCTGACACCACATTGGGAAGTGAAGAAACGACGGGCAGCATTTCCCCCGACGCTCAGAGCGATGCCTTTGCCATTGCGCCGGCGGAGCTGGAGGATTATCTTGCTTCCACGGTTTCATACAGCGATGCTTCTACCCTTGTCTCTGACAGCGGGGAATCCGTTGAAGCCGTTGGGTAATCTCAGGCAATACCGCATAATGAGGCAAAAGCGATCGCTGAGAGGTTTTGCCTCAAGTCAACGCAAGGAAAACGCGGGGATACTGTATGTATCTCAAGTTTTTCTTGCTGAAGAATTGGGACAAAATATCCAGCAATCGCCGCAGACGAATTGTGCGGTACTGCCTCAGGATGTTTCACGTGAAACAATAAGCAGGAGGTGAAAAGATTGGGAGAAATCATTGCCGTCGTAAACCAGAAGGGCGGCGTTGGAAAGACGACAACTGCCGTTAACCTGGCTGCAGCGCTGACGGATATGGGGCTGAAAACGCTGGTATGTGACTTTGACCCCCAGGCAAACGCTACTTCAGGCTTTGGAATTGACAAGCGCAAGGTCAGGCACACCAGCTACTCCGTGCTGATTGGTGAGGTAAGCGTGCAGCAGGCCATTGTCCACACAAAATTTGCGGATGTACTCCCCTCCTCTGCGGATCTGGCAGGTGCGGCCGTGGAACTGATTGAGCTGGATCACAGGGAGAAGCAGCTGCGCAAGGCGCTGCAGGAGGTGCGGGACGACTATGACGTCATCTTTATTGACTGTCCGCCCTCCCTTGAAATGCTGACGCTGAACGGTCTGATCGCCGCAGACGGAATTCTGATACCGGTCCAGTGTGAATATTTTGCGCTGGAGGGTCTGAGCGATCTCATGGCAACCCTTCGCTCCGTAAAGAAGAAGCTCAATCCAACCCTCGAAATTTTCGGAGTTGCACTGACCATGTTCGACGGCCGCACAAATTTTTCCACACAGGTGGCCCAGGAGGTGCGGCGGCATTTCCCCGGCAAGGTATTTGCCGCGGCGATTCCGCGCAATGTGCGGCTGGCAGAAGCACCCAGCCATGGGCTCCCGATCACAGCGTATGATCGGTCAAGCCGCGGTGCCATTGCCTACAGGGAAATGGCAGAGGAAGTCGCAAAGAAACTAAGAAAACATTAGGGCAACACTGTGTAAAGAGGCAAGAGCGATTGCTGAGAGATTTTGCCTCAAGTTAAAGTTTGGAAAACGCAGGGATACTGTGTATGTATCGGGGACTTTTCAAACTGAAAAATTGGGGCAAAAGATACAGCAAGTGCCGCAGACGAATTGCGCGGTGCTGCCTTAGAGAAAGAAGGGGAAAAATGGCATCACAAAAGGGTCTTGGACGCGGCCTTGGTGCGCTGCTCGGAGATTTTTCCGAGCCGGGCGCAGAGGACAGCGCATATAAGATGCTGCCGCTTCATCGGGTGGAACCGAATCCGGATCAGCCCAGGCAGGATTTTGATGAGGAAGAGCTGGAAGCGCTGGCAGAGTCCATCCGCCTGCACGGCATCATCCAGCCGCTGACTGTCCGGGATACAGGAGAAGGCTACTACCAGATCATTGCGGGAGAGCGGCGCTGGCGTGCGGCACGCATGGCAAATTTAGATGAAATTCCGGCCATCGTAATTGAGGCAGACGATAAAAAAGCGAAGGAGCTGGCCCTCATTGAGAATCTGCAGCGGCAGGATCTCAACAGCGTAGAAGAAGCGCTGGGGTATCAGTCACTGATGGATGACTTTCAGCTCACCCAGGAGGAGGCAGCCCAGCGTGTGGGAAAATCCCGTCCGGCCGTCGCGAACGCACTGCGTCTGCTGAGTCTGGATGAAAAAATTCTGGATATGCTCCGCAAGGATACCATTTCAGCAGGACACGCGAAGGCAATCCTGATGATAAAGGATGAAAAGAAGCAGCTGGAGGCAGCACAGAAGATTGCGAACCTTGGGCTCTCCGTCCGTCAGGCAGAGCTTCTCTGCAAGAACATGGCAAAGGAACCAAAGGAGGAGCCAAAGCCGGAGGTTACGCTGAAGGTAGATTACGTAAAAGAGTGTGAAAAGAGCCTCAGCAAGCATTTGGGCCGGGGCGTAAAAATTGTAAACGGAAAGCGCAAGGGGCGCTTTGAGCTGGAGTTTTACGGGCAGGATGATCTGCAGACCCTGCTGGACGCATTGATGAAAATTCAGAAATAATATATTACTTTTAAATTTAATCCTAAAAGGAGATTAAAATCATGCTGGATATCAAAAGAATCAAGGAAAATCCCGAGGCAATCAAGGCGGGGATGCGCGCCAAGGAGGTCGACTGCGACGCCACAATCGACCGCATTCTGGAGCTGGATGAGCAGCGCCGTGAGCTGATTGCCTCTACCGAACAGCGCAAGGCAACCCAGAACAAGGTTTCCAAGGAAATCCCCCTGCTTAAAAAGCAGGGGAAGGACGTCGCTCCCCTTTTCGCTGAAATGGCTGAGCTGAAAGCCGGCCTTGCCGCAGACGCGGAAAAGCTGGATGCCGTGCTGGCAGAGTACCGCACCTGCATGCTCTCCCTGCCGAATATGCCGGATCCGGATCTGAAGCCCGGCGGAAAAGAAAACAACGAGCCCCTGCGCTATTTCGGCGAACCCCACAAATTTGACTTCACCCCGAAGCACCATGTAGACCTGTGCCAGGACCTGGGGCTGATCGACTACGAACGCGGCGTCAAGCTGGCAGGCGCGGGCAACTGGATGTACACCGGCATGGGCGCCAGACTGGAGTGGGCACTGCTCAACTACTTTATTGATACCCACATTGCCGACGGATACGATTTCATTCTGCCGCCCCACATGCTGGAGTACCAGTGCGGCGAAACTGCCGGCCAGTTCCCCAAGTTTGCCGATGAGGTTTATAAGATCGCGAACCCCACGGATGACCGCATTCACTATATGCTGCCCACTGCCGAGGCAGCTCTGGCATCCGTCTACCGTGACGAGATTCTGACAGAGGCAGACCTGCCGAAGAAATTCTTCTCCTACACTCCCTGCTTCCGCCGCGAGGCAGGCTCTCACCGGGCCGACGAGCGTGGCATGGTGCGCGGCCACCAGTTCAACAAGGTGGAAATGTTCCAGTACACCCGTCCGGAGGATTCCGATGCCGCCTTTGATGAGCTCGTCCGCAAGGCAGAGAACCTGGTAAAGGGCCTGGGCTTCCATTTCCGTACCGTAAAGCTGGCAGCAGGCGACTGCTCCGCATCCATGGCGAGAACATACGACATTGAAATTCAGATTCCCTCCATGAACGGCTACAAGGAGGTTTCCTCCGTATCCAACGCCCGTGACTATCAGGCACGCCGCGGAAATATCCGTTTCCGTCGGGAAGCAACCGGCAAGCCGGAATTTGTTCACACCCTCAACGGCTCCGGCCTTGCGACCTCCCGTATCTTCCCGGCAATGGTGGAGCAGAATCAGCAGGCTGACGGCTCCGTTGTGGTGCCGGAGGTCCTGCGCAAATACCTGGGCGGCATCGAGCGCATCGAAAAAATAAAGAAGTAATAAGGGATACCTTGAAACTTAAAAAATTTTGAGAGGAGCATGAAAATGAAAAAGCCAAAGAAGCCCGCGTGGCTGGATGAATTCGCCGCGTTTGCCATAAAGGGAAACGCAATGTCTCTGGCAGTCGGCACCATCATCGGTTCCGCATTCTCGACCATCACAAAATCCATTACAGATGACATTATCATGCCGATCGTGGCCATTTTCATGGGCGGCATTGACTTCTCCGAGCTGAAGATCACCCTCCCCCGACTGTTTGGAGACGCCCCTGTGGATGAAGCCGGAAATGAGATTGTGAACACCCTGAACTACGGAAACTTCATCGCCGCGATCATCAACTTCCTGATTCTGGCACTGGTGGTCTTCTTCCTGGTAAAGACCGTTAACCGTATCGTTGACGCGGCAAAACCGAAAGAGGAGGCAAAAGCAGAGCCCGCCGCCCCCGCTGAGCCGGAACCGACAAAGGAAGAGCTGCTGCTCACGGAAATCCGCGACCTTCTGAAAGAGAAATAAACTGTTCTGAATTTTCCTCTCCTGCAAAGGGGAGGAAAATTTTTATCTCAGGCAGCACTGCACAATGAGACAAGATCGATTGCTGAAAGATTTTGCCTCAAGGAAAGGCAAGAAAAACGCCTTTCCGGTTTGGAAAGACGTTCCTCACGATTATGAATGATTTTCTTCTTTCAGAAGTCTCTTGAACAGCGTGGGATAATTGCCTGCACCGTGGGCGATATGGCAGACATAGACCATCTCAGCGATCAGACGATACACACAAATATACTTTCCCGCAATCACATAGCGGTATCCACCATTTCGCAGTTCCTTGTCCTGCGGGATATGGCCTGACAGTGGGAAC
>CAVIFH010000020.1:0-13230 GCA_963641615.1 bacterium
ACAGAGACCTTGCTCCCTTGCTTTATCTCTACCCGTAAATCATCGCAGACAGTGCTGTTGATATTATCGAGTACCTTCACGTCTTACACCCATCCAATCATAAGTCATTGTGTTTACTGCACTTTTGTTTTATCGCCTCGAGCTGATTCATCCAGAAAAAACTCCACAACATCGCTTGCAAGTTACAACAATTCATGTTAAATTATACCATTTTCTCTCCCCTTTACAAGTAATATTTTCTTGAGTGAAAAGCCGCGGACCAAAAATGCCGCCGAAATGGCGGCATTGGTTTTTACTCTCCCTTGGGCTTCTCGTAGGTCAGGGCGAGGGCGCTGTCGGTGACGCCGCCGGTGGTGGGGTCATTGACCACTCCCAGGACTGCCAGCAGGGCAAAGAGGGCATTGACCAGGGCCAGGAGCCTGTCCCCGAGGCTGCCCAGGTCCAGGGTAAAGCCGAACAGGGCCGCCACGGTCTGCACCAGGAGCAGCAGAGCCGGGATGGCACTGAGCCAGAAGGTTTTATTCCGAATGCGTACTTTCCAATTAATCATCATATTCATCCTTTCGATATGCAATCCCGCCGAAGCGGTTCCTTAACATGGCTTTCTCTTAGAGGAAGCTGTCAGCCGAACAGGCTGACTGATAGAGTAATTTAAAAAGCGCCTTCCGCCCAACTGTTCGGTGGGCACCTCCCTCTAAGAGGGAGGCTTATTAAGGGGCACCCTCAGTCACCTGTGGTGACAGCTCCCCCAGAGGGGGGAGCCAAGCGTGGGGGGGCGGTCAGCCTCGTTCCAGGCGGCTGAGCCGCTCCTCAATGTGCTCGATTTTGTTTTCCAGCACCGGCATGCGCCGGGCGAAATTATTGTGCTCCCGCACCTCGCGGGTCAGCTCGGCCACACGCTCCTCTATCACCGCCTGGGCTCTGCCATTGGCAATGAGAACTCCCGCCAGGGTCACGCTGCCCGCAATGACCGCCGTCACGATGGAGGACAAAATTGCCGCCATATTTACCACATCCTTTCCCTTTTTTTGAACTTCGCCAGTTCAACGATGGTACCATTGTCTAAATTCTCCGCTATCAGCTGTTCTCTGACGATGCTGAAGGTCACTCTGAAAAAATGGATGTGATTATCACCTGCAGTAAAGCAGATGACTGCCGTAAGTTCCTCAGTGTTGCCGATTTCCATCTTATTGATCAACCGAATCTCGTCATCCTCATTCTTACCCAGGCTTATCTGAATCAGCAGGCAGATGGTACCCCATATATCCTGAATCGTAATTCTGTCTTCCGTTTCTTCCGTATCTTCCATATCTTCCATGTCTTCCATATCTCTTACTCCTTTTTATTCGTTTGATGTAATTTCTCCCGCCGAAGCGGTTCCTTAACATGGCTTCCTCCCAGAGGAAGCTGTCAGCCGAACAGGCTGACTGATAGAGTAATTTAAAAAAACTCCCTCAGCCGCGCTGTTCGCGCGGCAGCTCCCCCGGAGGAGGAGCCTTTATTAAGGAGCACTGCGATGCAGAGGATTTTTTAATTTACTCCTTCCGCCTGCCTGTTCGGCGTCGCCATACACTTAGGTATGATTGCCACCGACAATCATCTAAATTTGAGATTCGCTGCGCGGAGCACCACTCCCATGGGGAGAGCCAAGCGCCGCGGCGGGATTGACTCTCTCCGGGGTGCGGACTTCTTATGGTGCTCTAGCCGTTCCATCGGCTGTATGGGCCGCTGTCTATGTGGACGCCCCAGGGATACAGCCCGATGCCGCCCCGGCCGGGGATTTTCTCCCCGGTGACCTCCACGGCAATCTGATACAGGTCCGCCGGAGCCAGGGAGCACACCATGTCCGCCGCCTGCCCCGCCATATGGCGGGAATTGCTCACGCCGCCCACCTCCGCATTGTGGGTCGGGCACCGCAGCCCGGAGGAAATGCGAATCGGCACACCCGCTCTCTCCCGAATTTCCTCCAGCAGCCGCACCGTTTCCTCTGCCATCTCGCAGGGGAAGCCATCACAGTACTTCCCGCCGCACTGGCAGGCGAACTCCGCACGCCGGAAATACCGGATACTGCCCCAGAAAGTCCCTGTCTCCCCGGTGCTTTCGGCGAAGGTCTTCTCCGTGCTGTCGGAGCTTCCATCGCAGGCCGTCCCCGCGACCGCTGCCCTCAGGGCCCTCTGGGTCACGGACCCCGCAATGCCGTCCGCATCCAGGGCATAGTCCTGCTGAAAGCGGGTGCAGGCGTGCTGGCTTTGCTGCCCCCACTTGCCGTCGATCTCCCCGGCGTAATAGCCAAGGTACGCCAGGAGCAGCTGAATCTGTCTGATTGTCACACTGTCACCTCCAAATTTTTCTCCGCCCCGCTGCAGTGGAGCGCTGCGGCGCGTCAGGCTCTGACGGCGTAGATCTGGATCACGGTGCCGGCGGGGATCCGGATCTTGGGGAAGCAGAGCTTTATGAATCGAATGGGGCTGAACTCTCTGGTCAGGCCGCTGCTGCTTTCGCCCCGCTGGATCCCGTTGGAGCCATAGTTTGCAGTGCCGTTCGTGCACCGGTAGCGCATCAGGCCGTTGCAGCCCCAGTACTCCGCGTAGGAATACACGGTATCCGAGGCGGATACGGCGGCATCGATGTAATTCACCATGGTATTGTTGACATTGATCTGCATGGTGGTGTTGCCGGTTTCGGCGGTCTTCCGGGCCACGATCTTCAGCAGCACCGCGCTGAAATCATAGGGCGTGCCGTCCGGCTCCTCCGACCGCAGGATCTGCGCCGTATCCTCGGCCAGGGTAATTTCCTCAATCAGCGCGTACTTCCCCCGGAGCTTCGGCTCCGGGAACTGCCTGCGGCTGCTCTCAATCACCTCCGCCACCGCCTCCGGCACATCAAGAGTCTCCCCCGCCGGGTAAGTGTAGCTTACGCCGTTGACGGTGCAGTGCCAGGGGGACATATCCTCCGGTATTTTTACAGTTGACATCACTTTTCTCCTTTCTATCCGCCCAGGGAAATCCAGCCGCTGCCGTCGGCGGCACCGATGAAGGGGCTCAGGCGCACATACCCCTCGCCGGTTCCGATGTAGGCGCCGTAGGCCGCGCCGCCGATGTGCACGCTGCCGGACAGGGCGGGAAGCTGAATTTCCCAGTTCTTTTCTCCGATGGAAAAGCCGGAGCTTGAATAGCTCGTGTTGTACCACGAGATGCCGGGGAAGCGGATCGCGACGGTCCTCGCCTGCCTGCCGGTGAGGGTCAGGCTGCCCTCTCCGCTCCAGCCGGTCTGGCCGGGGTTCGTAAAATCACCGGCAATGTCCCGGGCCCAGAAAATGACCTCCTCGCCATCCGCGGTGATGCTCCCCCCGAGGGCGGTATACCATGTGCCCCCGAGGGCTGCGCCGGAAGCGTCCCGGGTGATCTTCGCGGAGAAATAAAGAATCGCGCTGCCCATCCCCCGGGGTATATTCCTGCCGCCAGGAGATGGTAAGGGCGGCGCTGACGCTCATGGCGGCGTTCACGGTGCTTAAGGTAAGCTCTCCAGAGGCGCCGATCATGAGGAGGCCTCCTTGACGAATATCAGTTTCCCCGGCTCCGCCGTATCCGGCAGGGCATCAAAATAATCCACATTCTCCGTAAGATAGATGCCCTTCAGGGTAAGGCTCCCCTGCATCGCGCCCCCGGACTTTGAGAGCTTTTCCTCAAGCTCCCCCCGCAGGGTGTCCCTGCCCGCCAGATAGTCGGCGGCCTGGGGGTCCGTCTGGGTGTAGTCCGTCCGGCGGGCAAGCTCCTGATAGGGCAGGATCACCCGCCAGGCATCGGCGTCCGTCGGCGGAGTGCCGAGGGTATCGGCGGTGCCCCAGTGCCAATAGAGGCTCTTTTCATACTGCACAACGTCATTGATGCCGTAGGTTTCCTCACTGCTGTATTCTCCCCGCAGCAGCGGCACCACCCGGCCGATGACCGCATATTCACTCATAGCATTACCTCCATATTTCCGGTTTCGTAATTCAGCCGGAAGCTTGTGGCCCCGAGCCGCTCCGGGTGGCGCACCAGCAGGGCCCCGTCCTCACGGAATGTAAAGGAGACATACTGCATTGACGCGAGGGCATCCGCGGCTGCCCGGGCATTGCGCTCCGTGGCCGCGTACCAGTCGGCAAAATTCTCCGCCTGGGCATAGGCCGTCCCGGCCTGAGAGAGGGCCGTGTCTGATTTCTCCAGAGCGGCGCGGGCGCTTTCCTCCGCCGACAGGGCATAGTTCAGAATCTGCTCAATTTCCGACGGAGTCGGCATGCCTACGTGGCTCCCGGCGGCGGAGGGCAGAACCTTCCCGCAGAATGCCCACACGGTGGGCATGACGATCTCCCCGGCGGCGTCCCGCCCCTCCAGACCGATGTACAGCCGGCAGCCCGCACGCAGCACCTCCCAGGGCAAAACTGTCTGGCTCTCCACGAAGTCCACGGTCACCTTCCCGGCAGCTGTCATGGCAGTAAGGCTCTTGTGCAGGCCGCTCCAGCTGTCATCGCAGGAAATAAGCACCTTCACCCCGGTCATCCCGGCGGTGAGGCGGCCGGTGACCGCCGCATGGGCAGAGGCCCCGGTGCAGAACAGGCTGATCTCCGTCACTCAGCTCTCCCCTCCGATCCGAGCGGCAAGGGTCTGGATGCAGGCATCCACATAGGCCTTGGTTGCCGCGTCCTGGGCCGCAGTGGGGTCCGCCACATTGCAGACCCGGTGCTGCAGCAGATCCGCATCCGCCCCGAGGGTAATGCCGGCGCTTTCCGGGGCGGCGGCACAGATGCCCACGGAGGAGGCCGTCTTGTTCATATCCAGAAGCATAGACCTTACCTCGCCTTTCTGCCGGTGGTTTTCCCGCCGTTTCCGGCCAGAGTAATGCGGGGCGTCAGCTCCAGCGCCTTCTTTGCCTCGGACTTCGTCATACCGGAGGCGAGAAGGGTCTTGCGGATCTCGCTGTTTCCGGTGCCCTCCTCCTGCTCATGCTTCGCAAGCAGCGCCGCCTGAAGGAGGTTCATTTTCTTTCCCCCGGAGGCAGAGGTGCCGGAGGCGGCAGAGGCGGTGCCGGCGGACTCAGCCTGCTGGGCGGCAAACTGATACTGGTTCAGCAGCTCCGTGCCCGCGTTCTGGTAGCGCTCCAGGGCGATCTGGTACAGCTGGGGGATGCGGTCGTTCAGGGCGCTGAGCTGGGCATTGTAGGCCTGCTGCCCCGCGGTCTGGCCGTAGCTCGTGCCGTAGCCTCCGTTTGCGGCGGCAGCCTGGCCAATGGTATCCTGCATGGCAAGCCGCCCCTGCCGCAGATACTGCTCACGATAGGCGCCGTAGAGCGGGTCACTGCTCAGGTCATAGCGGAAGGGCTCCCGGGCCGCGTATTCCTGGGCCGCGTCGAGCATCCGCTGCTCCCAGGTTTTTGTTTTCTCCTGACTCATATGGTTCCTCCTTATGCAAGGGTAATATGTCCCCCGGAAAGGGTAAGGGTAAGATTCCCAAGCTTCGCTTCCCCGTCGGCCAAGGAAAGGATCTCTTTTCCCGTCTCGTCATACAGCCGGCACTCCCCGGGCAGGAACCGGGCCGCGGCCTGAAATTCTCCCGTATCCTGGGGGGTAAAGCCGAGCTCCACTCCCCAGTGGTCCCCGTCCTCATCCCGGTACAGCACCCCCGCCCGGAAGGAGGCGTCAAACCGGCTGCGGGGCAGGAAGTCCCGAGCCGCCTGGGCGGCAATCTTCCGGCAGGCCGTCTGCCTCTCGGAGGCGCTTAAGTCTTCCTGCTGTGACTGAGCCTGCAGGATGGTCTGCTCCTGGGCCTGCAGGGCCGCATTCAGCTCCTGTATGTGGAGAAACAGGTAGCGCCGAAGGGCGATCAGCTCCTTCGCGGAGCTCCCCGTGTCTCCGGTGAGATTTGGAAGGGTAAATTCATACTCCATTCTTTTCCTCCTTAAAAATCCAGCACCGCCCCGTCGCTGTCCCGGGCAAGGCTGCCGCCCTCCAGCCGGTACACCAGGGAATAAATCCGGGACACGCCGGTTCCGTGAATCCGGATGCGCAGGAAGTCGCACCGCCTGGGGCGGATAGGCAGCGCGGCGCTGCGGAGGGTGCTGCCCCCATGAATTTCCGCCGCCTTCTCCCAGAGGGAGGCGCCGTCATACTGCAGGGAAACAATGATGCTGGCTCCCGGCTCCATCTGCAGCCGCAGGGAGATGAGGGAAATGTACTTTGCCTCCGGCATGACGATGGATGTATAGGAGGTCACGCTCTTCTCAAGCCCCAGCTCCCCGGAGGTCACCTCCCACTCTATGGGCTCCTGCTCCGACTCTCCCGCCCCCATGATGGACAGAATCCAGCCCGTCTTCTCATCGATGCAGTAGAGGTCATCCCCTGCGGCGCACCAGCACAGGGGGCGCAGATCATCCTGCCTGTGCCAGATGCCCCTTTTCAGGCTGTAGGTAAACAGCACCGGGGCATTCTCCTCATCCAGCACCGAGAGATAGTAGGTATCTCCCAGGCTGCCGGCCCTGCCGCCGTGATACCGCCCGGTGCCGAGGGGCTCGCTGACCTCCCGGGGCATGGAGCCGTCGTACATGCACACCGCCGTATCCGACAGATAGAGGAGGACGCTGCCCACATTCTGCAGGCTCTCTCCGCTGCCCGCCTGCACCCCCGGGGCAAGGGTATCCGAAATGGCGTAGCGGCTGGGCAGGGTGCCGGAGACCCGGTGGATGTGCCCCTGCTTGAAGAAAATAGGACTGCCCAGGAAGCTGGCCGCTCCCGTCCAGGGGCCGTCGCTGCCACAGCTGCCCACCCAGCTGTCTGTGGATATGCCCTGAAACACATTCCAATTCTTAAAGTCCCCCAGCTTGCTGGCGTAGATCTCATTGACGAATTCCCCGTTTTCCGCTTCCCCATACCGGCAGCCCCACAGGCGATTGCCGCTCTCGACCACATAGTCCAGCCTCGGCATGGTCCGCCGCAGGGTAATGGGGCACCCGGTGCTGCAGGGGCCGGGGAGGAGGCCAGTGATTACTATGGTATTCTCCTGTCTGCGCCAGATGAGATTGCTGCCCATCAGGCTCTTTAAATTGGTGTCCTCCTCGCCGCCGCTGACGGCAATGCCGTCCAGCTCCGCAAAATCTCTGCCGATGCCCTCCGCCGTGACGGCCACATAGGTGGAGGTGACCTGCACCCATATGCCCTCCGCGTCGCTCCAGCGGGAGAGGGTATTGGGGCTGCTGCCGGTATCCAGCCAGTAAGCGCCGTTCGCGGCACTCTCCGGGGGACTTGCCGCCACGGTCAGGTCCTTCAGGGCAGCACCCTGGGCATCGCAGGGCATCAGCTGCACCGTTCCGGTGGAGACAAAGCCTGCCTCGATGCACCCGCAGTCATCAGGATCCTTGGTATTGATGTATTTCCTGTCCGGCAGGATGATGACATAGGCCCCCATGGAGACCATTTTCTTGGGGCAGTCTGCGGGGTCGGTGCTCAGGTTCAGCTCATAGGCTCTGCCGTCCATGACGAATCTGCTTCCGCTTACATAGCACAAGGTGTCCTTGGCGATCAGCCCCTGGGGATCCTCCGGCCGGGCCCGGATGCCCCGGGGGCGCCGGGGCGCCAGGACGGGGTACTCCTCCCCGCCGATGTTCCGCTCGTCATAGCTCTCTCCGGCGGCGATTACCCGGGCGTGATGGTAGCCGGAGAAGGTCTTCACCGCGCAGAGGCTCCGGGGAGGCTCGCTTAAATTCGGGTATCTCAAAAGAATCGCTCACCCCCCTTTGCCAGCGGCATATGGGTGCGGTGGTACCAGGCGGTGAAGGCCTGCCGGTCGGCATCGTACATGGCGTTGGAATTATTGAAGCGGGAATATTCCGCCAGGGCGTAGTCGATGCGGGACTGCAGATAGTGCAGATAGATGCTCTCATAGGGCTCCGGCACCAGGAGCTGGGCGCTGTCCGGGCTCTCCGAGGGATCCCCAGGAGCCGCGGCAGCCTGGGTCCCCTCATGGGTCAGAATCACATTCTCGTAAAGCTCCGCATCCAGCTGCCGCAGCCAGCGGATCAAAAGAGGCTCCGGGAAGCTGTGGGGCTGGATCTCCGCGAGGCCGTCAAGGGCCTGCCGGATGGTCATTTTCATTCACTCCTTTCCGGTAATAAAGGCTTCCTTAGTATGGCTTCCTCCCAGAGGAAGCTGTCACGCGAACAGCGTGACTGATAGAGTGGATTTAAAAAAACTCCTTATTCACATCTCCGGTCAAGTTAAGTGGTGCGCTGCGGCGCGGAGATTTTTAATTCACTCTCTCCGCCTGCCTGTTCGGCAGGCACCATACACTAATGTATGATTGCCACCGGCAATCATTGGTATCTTAGATTCGCTGCGCGGAGCACCACTCCCAAGGGGGGAGCCAAGTTAAGAGGTTGCTCAGGCTTCGGTAAGCTCTGCCAGCGGGGCGGCGGCTTTGGCCTCAAACTCCATGGCCGCCTGCTGCATCCGCTCCGACCGCTCCAGCACATTCGCCACGCACTGGGGCACCTCTACGGTCACGCCCCGTCTGATCTGCCAGGTGTGCCCGTTGATGCCGACGAACACATCCTCGCTGTGCTCCCGGCTGACCGGCAGGCGAAGCTTCACCGTATCCGTACGCTGTTCATTTTCAGTCTTTGTCATATCTCTTCCTCCTGTTTTTCTGTCTGCGCGGCAGACGATTTTAATTCACTCCCCGCCGAAGCGGTTCCTTAGCATGGCTTCCTCCCAGAGGAAGCTGTCAGCCGGTCAGGCTGACTGATAGAGTGATTTTAAATAACTCTATCAGCCGCGCTGTTCGCGCGTCAGCTCCCCCTAGGGAGGAGCCAAGCGCTGCGGCGGGAATGGCGGCCTCAGGGCGGCCTCAGGGCTGCACCGGACAATGAGGCAAGAGCAGTCGGCGAGGGATTTTTCCTCAAGGCAAGGTTTAGAAAGCGAAAGAATACTTTGTGTATTTCGAGATTCCTGAACTGCAGAATTGAGGGAAAAGATCCGCCGAATGCCGCAGCTGAATTGTACGGTGCTGCCCCTTGCTTAATTTTTCTCTGCGTTGGGGCTGAAGGCGCTGGTGCACTCCACACGCATCAGGTAGGGCTCCACCAGAATTTCCGCCGCCTTGGTCGCCTTCCAGCCCACGGTGCTGCGCTGATCCAGAGGGTCGGCGGTTCCGGCGCTGCCCCGCTGCTTGATGATGGTCTGCAGGCCGCCGCCGCTGATCTCCGTCACCCCGTAGGCGTTCGCCCCCAGGAACAGGCACCCGAATACCGCGAGATCCGCAGGGCAGCCGTCGGAGGTGCCTCTGTAAATGGCCGCCTCGCTGGTCTCCACGAAGCGGACCCCCGCCACCCGGCCGATTTCCCCCGCATACTGCTCCCCGGGGGCGCAGTACTTGTGCATGTCCTCCCATGCGGGGTCGCTCATGAGATCATAGGCCACAAAGGGGTGCAGGATGCACACATAGTCGCCGCCGATCTTCGGGGTGTTCTTCGCCTTCATCAGGGCCGCCACCTTCTTGACCACATCCACGGTCAGCACGCAGGTCTTATCCAGACCGCTGCGGTCCGTGGGCTGGGTGCCGTCGGACTTGGGGCAGTAATACACATTGGTGCCGCTCTGCAGCACATTGCGGGTGATGGTATCCAGGGTCAGACCTGCCTGATTGCCGATGGCCTTCGTCGCCTCCAGCACATTGTTGTCAATGGCGGTCATGTCCAGCATGTCGCTGAGGCACACATAGTCGCCGTACTGGCTCACCCGGGCGGTCTTGCGGCTGACGCTGAGCTTCTGCCCGTCCGGCGTGACTCCCTCGGTCAGGGCGCTGAGGGCCTTGGGAAGCTTGGCATACTGGCGGAATTCGATCTCCGTGCCTCCGTTTTTGGGAATGGGGCGCTTCTGCCCGAACTGGTCATGCACCAGTCTGGGCCCCGCCTCCTCGATGAGGGTGCGGTCGTAAAAGGTCTTGTTCTCCGGCGCCATCCCCGCGTCGGAGGTGGTGTTTACGTTCATTTCCGCCATGAGCTGAAGAAAATTTCTGTTTTCCATTACACAATCCATATTCATTCTCCCTTTCTGTTACCCGGCAAAGGACACCCGCTCGCCTCTGGCGACGGCATCCTGCCATTTTCTGAATTCCTCCGGGCTGAGGCGCATGGGGTCACGGCTCACGGTCACCCCGGCACCGCTGCCCATGGCGTTCTCCCGGGGGCGGCTCTTCCCCGCGGCGACGGTATCCGCCGCCTTTTTCTCCGCCCGGCGGGTCAGCTCCTCCAGAACCCGGTCGTGGTTCAATGCCAGATAGGCCCCCTCAAGGGAGACACTGCCGCTGCGGAGCAGCCCGGCAAAATTCGGGTCCGCAAGCTGCTCCTCCAGCTGAAAGCCGGGGTATTTTTCCGCAAGGGTCTCCGCCTCCCGCTGCCAGCGCTGCACCTCCTGATCCGCAAGGATGTGCTGAATCAGCGCCTCCGCCTGCTCCTTCTGGGCACGCATGGCAGCAAGCTCCAGCTCGGCGGAGGCCGTGCCTCCCTTTCGCTCCGCCGTCTCGCTGAGAAGGGCCGCGTCACTCGCGATCTTCTCCGCAAGGGCGGGATCGTCCGCCGTGGTGCCGTAGCGCGCGGCAAGCACCTCAAAGGCGCCGCTGAAGGAATTGAGCCGGTCCACGGCAGCCCGCATTCCCTTCGTCCGCTCCAGAGCCGCCCGCTGCATGCGCCTGCCGTAAATTTCCCGGAATTTTCCCTCTCCCTTCACCAGGGCATCAAACTCCGCGTTCAGATCCTCCGCCGGCTTTTCACCACTCCCCTCGGGGGCAGGGGAAGCTTCCCCAGCCCGGGCAGGCTGGGCTTCGCCGACGCTTCCTTCTCCCTCCTCCGCCAGAAGCTGCAAAAAGGGAGTCTCTTCCAGATTCAAGTTTCTTTCCTCCATATTTCCTCCTTCTGCCCGTCAGGTGGGCGAACCCTTGATGATGATGTTTGGCCTCGGGCAGCACCGCACGATGAGACAAGAGCAGTCGGCGTGGGAAAAGATCCGCCGAATGCCGCAGGCAAACCCCGCGGTGCTGCCCCTATATATTCAGTCCGTTTCGGTGGACGAAACCGCAATCCACTGCCCGTAGTGCCGCTGCAGGAGCGCCGCGCCGGTGCGCAGGAGCTCCCATGCCCCCGCCACCCGTTCGCCATCCTGCAACACCTGCACCTGAAGGGAAATTTCCCCGGGCTCCATTTTCATGGGCGGCACAATACGCACAAGCCCCTCCCGCTCCATCTGCGCCATGGTCTCCGCCCCGGCGGCAAGGAGGGTGCTCAGCCCGGCGCACACAATATCCTGCCCGGCGGGGGCGTAACCCGCATGGCCGGAAGCATGCACCCGGCAGGGCCCGAATGCGACATGTATCATTTTCTTCTCACCCTCCGTCAGCCGCTGACGGCTAAATCCGCCCGCTCCCGGGCACGGAGCATCTCCATGCTTTCGCCGATCTTCCCCAGGAGGGTGCCGCTGTCTCCCGCCGCCTCTGGGAATGGAGCTGGCTGCCCGGAAGCCAGATATGCGGCGGCGTTCTCCCGGATCTTATTCTCGATGAAGGACTTCCGGTTGAAATCCATCATGTCCAGGCAGGCCAGAGCCTGGGTCGCCATCTTAGGGTCGAAGAAGCCGGCGTTGTAAAACTGGAGCGCAAGCTCATTGTTGCTCATCCTGCTGTAGGCGCTCTGCTTCTCGGCGGACACCTCCACATCAAACAATGGCATACGCATTGCCCCCTCCGGGGAGACGGCAGCCGTGAGATTCCGATTGGTATAGGCGATGAAGCGGGCCTGGCCGCCGCTCCCCAGGATCCGGAAGCACCGCGGCAGGGAATAGAACTGCCGGATGCGCTCAATGACCATCAGCACCACAGCGCGAAAGGCCCGATAGGAGCCCTTACAGTTATCCCGGCTGAGCTTGCTGCCCGCCTCCTGCATGGCGGCAATGGCGCTGGCAGCCGTCACGCCCCGGGTCGTTCCGCCGGTGGACACATCCCGGTTTCCGGTCACCTCCTTCAGCTCCGCGATCTTCTCCTGAAGGATGGTCAGGTAGCTTGCGGGGAGGGGATTCTGGGGGACGGGGAGGATGCTGTCCGTCCCCAGCCCTGCTCCCTCCACGTGGATAAAATCCTTCGTGTAGTCGCCGTACTCCGCCTCGTTTACGCTGCCGTCGCTGCGGATAAAGTGGCGGGGGCGGGCATTGGCAAGCATGTTCATCATCACCGCCTGACTGCCCCGGTCGATATACTCCTGGGCGCTCTTCGCCACATCGATATACCCGAAGCCGCAGGGGCTCCCCTTCACGGCAAACAGGGAATCCATCACGAAGGGGTACCGGCCGTCGGCGTACCATCCGTCCTCGTAGCCCGGCTCATTCTCCGTGGCAAAGAGGACGCAGCCCTGGGCGAATTTGCAGTAGTGCAGATTGCCGTCCTTTTTGTAATACCAGTCCACCACGGCGCACTTCTCGCTGGTATCCACGGTGTCGTCGCAGATATACTGGGGGATGGTGCCGTTTTCCCCGCTGAGGTGCCCCTTCGCCTGGGGATACTGCTTCTCCAGCACATCGATATCCGCAAGCTCCACGTGGAACACATTGCGGCTGTCCTGCAGTCTGGAAATGCCCGGCTCCCAGAAAAGATTCAGCACATCCACGCAGCGAATGCTGATATCCCCCAGGCCTCCAAGCTTCCGGCTGTCCCAGAACACGCCGTAGATGCCCGTGCCGCTCCTGATCTTGTCATCCACAATCTCGCTGTAGGTTCCCTCAAAATCATTCTGCTCCAGCACCACCGGGATGATGCTGCTGAGCATCTCCGCCTCACCCCGGTCGCCTTCCTCCCGGGGCAGGATATTGGGGGAGGGGATATTGTCCATGGCATCCGCGTGCTTCCCCGCAAGGGCATTGAAGAGCCAGGCGCTGGTGGGCTCCACCGCGCCGGAGGAGCCGCGGCGCAGATTCTCCCAATGGCGCAGGCGGTACCACTGCTCATTTTCAATCACCCGCTGCTCAAGGCTTTTCTTCCCCGCCCGGTATTTCAGGAGGGTCTGGTAGGCCTGCCGCACCTCCTCCGGCCCGATGGGGAGCGGCGCCGGTTTTGTTCCTTCCGTGTACATGATTCCTCCTTTTTCAGGGCAATACCGCTGGGTTTGTCTGCGGCCTTCGCCGGATCTTTTGCCCCAATCCTGCAGTTCAGAAAACCCACA
>CAVIFH010000021.1:0-13052 GCA_963641615.1 bacterium
GCCCTTGCTGCTGCGAAGCTGCGGATCGCTGACAAATACGATGCCTTGAGTTTGCCCAGCATACCGGGAAACGGTGGTATTTATTTTCAGCGGCTGATACGAGAAGCCGCCCTTGCACGCTTCATTAAGGTTCTCCAGGAAAAGATCATCCGCATAGAAGGAAATTTCACGCAGATTTTCAGCAAAGAGCTTCAGAATCTCCAATCCGCGGCCGTATTTTGGGACAGGGAGGAGCAGAAGCCCATTTAGTGACAGAAGTTCCTTTGCTTCACGGAGGAGCCGGCCGCAGGCGCTTGCGTAGGGCGTCTCATCTGAGCCGTAGGCGCAGTCCAGCACAGCGCAGTCTGCCTGCCAATTTCGAATGGGGTCACAGCGATAAACGAGCGTATTCTCTGTGTAATCCCCGGAAAAGAAAATGGTTTTCCCGCCTTCGGAAAAGCAGTACCACACACTGCCTGCGCAGTGGCCGCTGCGCCCCCAGTGAATTTTCAGAGCGCCGTATTGCCCCGCTCCCTCCGGGGCAAGGTCATCAAGGTCAAGAAAGTTTTTCAGCGCAAAAGGAAGCTGGAAAATTGTTTTCTGATCTGCAGCAATAATACCATGAAATCCGTTTTTATACATCCATGGAATTGCTCCGGAATGGTCAGCGTGGGAGTGCGTCAGAAACAGAATGTCGGTCCGCCGGATCTGCTCTGCCGTCAGGCGCGGATAAGGGTTTTCTGGCGCATCGGCCATCATTCCGCAATCCACCAGAAAGCACAGCTTTTCCCCCTGAACATAAAAACAGTTGCGCCCATGTTCACCTGTGCCGCCGGCAATATAGAGCATCATCCTACATACTTCCTTTTTTCCGGCCTTTGGCCAGATGAT
Organism: bacterium; assembly: GCA_963641615.1. Classification (GTDB taxonomy): domain Bacteria; phylum Bacillota; class Clostridia; order Oscillospirales; family Oscillospiraceae; genus Faecousia. The sequence continues at coordinate 871 of CAVIFH010000021.1, forward strand.
TAAAGATCAGCAGAGCGGTGGTTGTGATCATCACGCACAGCACGGCCATTGCCATTCCAAGGGAGACACTGCCCTGCTCAAATTCGCGGTTGATGTAGGTGGAAACAACCAGTGTATTGGTCGGGGCAATCAGACTGGCAGTGACCAGTTCCCGGAAGGCAATAATGAAAATCATCATCCACCCGGCGAAGATGCCCCGGGAGATCATCGGCAGGGTAATGCGGAAAAACACATAGCCAGGGGAGCCGCCGAAGGTTCGTCCGGCCTCCAGAAGGCTTTCATTGATCTGGGTAAAGGCCGATGTGACATACTGCACCGTGTATGGGAGAAATAAAACCACATATGCCAGCACCATAATGCCGATGGTGTTGTAGAGGGGGATGACCTGATAAAGCGCGTTCCAGAACAGCATAATGCCGATTACCAGCACAATGCTCGGGAGCATTTCCGGAAGCAGGCTGATGCATTCCAGCGCCTTTTTTAAAAAACCCTTGGACTTTCGTACGGCGGCTACCACTGCAGTGCCGATTACGGAGCAGATTGTTGCGGATGATACGGCAAGGAAGAGACTTTCCCTAATGGAGGCGAGCGCCTTCGGAGTGGACAGAAGCTCCTTATAATGGTCAAGGGTAAAGTTGCCTGCGGCCAGACCATAGCCGCGCAGCTTGATGATGGAGGTGGAGATGATGGAGAAATACGGCACACCAATGGCAATCAGCACGACGAAGGCAATCCAAAGCCATGCCGCAATCAGACCGGATACCGGCAGATTCGTGCGGGCGGGGCGGCATCCCTTCCCGCTGACAAGACGATAGCTGGTGCGGTTCGTAATTGTGTTCTGCGCCAGCCACATCACCATGCATATGCACACAAGCACAGAGGAGAGACATGCAGAGCGCCCGAAATCTATGGGAGCCGTCGTTGAGTAGCGGTGAATATCAGTTGTAAACACGTAAAATCCGATGCGCCGCCCCAGTGTATATGGGGTTCCGTATTCGGAAAGCGTCTTCACAAATACCAGAAGCGCGCCAATGGCATAGTTCCCGGTGAGAAGAGGCGCAAAAATTCTGCGGAGACGCACTCCGGCATTCGCGCCGAACACCGCACCGCTCTCCTCCAGACTGGCGGGAATATTCAGTATTGCGTTTTTCAGCATGGTCATGAGAAACGGGAACACATGCAGACTCATGACCAGCACGAGTCCTCCAAAGCAGAAAAAGCCCTCTGACCATGACCCGGTTTGCGGGAAAAGCTGCTGAAATAATCCCCTTTTCTGCATAAACAGGATCCAGCCCATCGATGCGATATACGGCGGCGTCATGAAGGGAATCATAAAAACAACATCCAGCCAGCTGTGCTTTGACAGCTGGGTGCGTGCCAGCAGATAGGCTGTCGGCGCCGCAATGATCGTTGCGCAGACCACGACACAAAATCCAAGCAGCAGGGAATTGCTGATCGTTTCCAGATTTTCGGCGCTTGCAATGGTCTCCCATGCCTGATACAGCTCAAGGCGGCCATTAACCATGACCGCCTTAGTGAAAACTGTAATCAGAGGGCAGAGAATCAAGCCAATTAAAAGCACCAGCAGGACGAGCAAAAGCAGGTTCTTTTTCAGATTGATACGCCTCATATACCCTCTCACCGCTTCGTTATTTGCAGAGACTGTTGAGCTTGGAAGCCGTGTCGGAGGCAGCTTTCATCATCTTGTCCCAGTCAGTGGCAATCTGAGGAATTTCGGAGAGATTGGTGCGGTTTTCGCACTGCACGTCGCTGCGGCCCGGCAGCAGATAGGCGTCTGCTACCAGCTGCTGTGCTTCGTCGCTGAACAGGAAGTCAATGAATGCCTTTGCGTTATCCATGTTCGGAGCGGTTTTCAGAATCATCGCAGGACGCGGGTTGACAACCGTGCCGGATGCAGGATAGTAGATATTGAGGGGCTCACCCTTTGCCATGGAGGAATAGGCGTTATAATCAACACCTGCGATCAGAATGCCCTTTTCACCGGTGGTGACGGCCTCCAAAGCAGCCTTGTTTGCACCGGGGACAGTCAGACCATTGTCAGCCCAAGCCTGCATAACCGCCTCACCGTCATCGGTTCCTGTAACCAGACCAGCAAGGAAGTCCTTGCATGCACCGGATTTTTCAGGATCGGGAATCGCGATCATATCCTTGTATTCTTCGTTTGCAAGCTCGGCCCAGTCAGCATTCAGCTCGGAAATGATGGTTGTGTTGTAAATAACACCGACAGCGGAGGCACTGTAGCCAAAGAGTGTATGGTCGTCATCAATCCAGCCTTCATTAATCAGCTCTGCGTTTGCAGGAGTGTAGCTCTCCAGCTGATCGTCGGCCTTCATGCTTAGGCCGTCGGACCAGGAGGCGAGGATCACCACGTCCGCAACGGGATTTGCCTGCTCTGCTTCCAGACGGGCAAGAATTTCGCCCGTCGTCCCCTGGAACTGTTCGACTTCAACGCCGGTTTTCTCTGTAAAGGCGGCGGCAAGCTTATCCGCAAGGCCGGAGGGGCTGGGCATGTAAACCGTTACCTTGCCGGAGAGCTTTTGCCCAGCCTCTTCTGCGGAGACGCCGCAAAGAGCAGCGCCGAGGCACAGGCAAACTGCCAGCAGCAGACATACAATGCGTTTTTTCATTTTGATAGAACCTCTTTCTCTGTAAAAGTAATGATCTGATTTGGATCTATGTAAATAGAGAGCAATTCACCGCTTTTTGCTTTGCCTGCGCTGTGAATTGTCCATGTTACATCATGGTACGCAAGGGTAATTTCATAGCTGTTCCCCAGATACTGAACATTACGCACGGGAAGCTCATAATGCAGATAATTTTTCCCCGGAGTTTGTGATGCTGCTTCCGGGCGAAACATCTGTGTTTCACTCAGCCAGTTGGATTTCCCGACAAACCGCGCGACAAACTGCGTCGAGGGCGCGTGATAGATTTCCTCCGGCGGAGCGAACTGCTCTATATGCCCTGCATTTACAACGGCAATACGGTCGCTCATGCTCATGGCCTCAATCTGGTCGTGGGTTACAAAAACGGATGTAATTCCGAGAGCAGCGGTCAATTCCGTCAATTCATGCCGCATTTCTTCACGAAGCAGGGCATCCAGCGCGGAAAGAGGCTCATCGAACAGAATGCACCCGGGCTGAACGGCAATGGCGCGGGCGAATGCGACACGCTGCTGCTGGCCGCCGGAAAGCTGATGGGGATAGCGCTTTTCAAAGTCCTCAAGGTGCACCGTCTGCAGTGCCTGCAGTACCCGGTCACGGAGATTTTTCGTGTCCTTCCTGGCCCGCAGACCAAACGCGACATTTTCGAACACGGTCATGTGGGGCCAAAGGGCGAAATCCTGAAACACAAAGCCAAGGTTCCGTTTCTCCGGCGGCAGGTTGATCCTGCGGCTCCTGGAAAAAACGCAGGTATCATCCAGCCAAATTTCACCGTCATCCGTTGACTCCAGACCGGCAATCATTCGCAAAAGGGTCGTTTTTCCGCAGCCGGAGGGACCAAGCAGGGTTGTAAAGCTCCCACTTTGAACCGTCAGCGACGTGGGATAAATGACCTGCTTGCCGCCGAAGCTTTTTCGGGCCTGATTCAATCGAATTTCCATGATAAGTCTCTTTTCTGCATTTACGGATGAGTATAAACCTGCAATGTAAATTGTACGACCGCGGCTTCGTAAAATGATTGTAAAATACGCGCTTTTCTCCCGGTCAGAGAAAGACTGCCGGGAAAAGGACTTCAGATTGTCCCTCAGTCACGCGGGAAGGCATCGCTTTGCATCCTTTTTCCGAATGAACGGAAAAAGGAAAATTTGCTTTTGTCCTTTAAATATGGTAGGATGACAATGGTTTTGATGGAGAAACTGCAATGCCTGTGGGGTGCCGCCTTTCTGCTTCCTCCGGCTGTACAGATGGATTCTCTGCATACCACACAATTTGTGCGGTGCTGCCCTTGGCAGACCCGCATGACATAAAATGGCTGCCGCAAATTGAAGAGAGGGGGAAAACACATCGTGCGGGTGACAATTGTAGATGACGAAGCCGATTTTTCACAGGTTTTGGCACATTTTTGCAGCAATTATCAAAAAGAGTACGGCGGGGAAATAACCGTAACGATTTACGATAATCCTGCCGTGTTTCTGCAGCAATACAAAGCCGATGCCGATGTGATTTTCATGGATATCCTGATGCCGCAGATGAATGGCATAGACTGCGCGCGGCGGCTGCGCAAAATGGATGAGAATGTGATTTTGTGCTTTGTAACCAGCATGGCGAAATATGCGGTGCAGGGGTATGAGGTAGGCGCGATTGACTTTATCATCAAGCCGCTGAATTATGACGAATTTTCCATGAAGATGAGCCGCATTGTACGCATTTTGAGAAAGCAGGCAACGGCGACGATTTTAATCAGTGCCCGCAATGGAATTCGCAAAATTGACCTGCGCGATCTTATTTATGTTGAGGTTTATAATCATAGCCTGATTTATCACACCACGGACGGCGTTTTTGAAGCCTACGGCAAGCTCTCTGCTCTGGAAGCGGATGAACGGTTTCATCATTTTATTCGCTGCTCTGCCAGCCACCTGGTCAACTGCAATATGATTTCTTCCGTGCAGGAGGATTCTGTGACTGTGCACGGCCTGCAGCTGCCGATCTCCCGACGGCGCAGAAAAGAATGCCTCGAAAAAATGGCGGCGATTTTAGGAGGGGTGTGCCGATAATGTGGTATATCAATTATTTCCATATCCAGATTCTGGTCTTCGAGCTGCTGTTTTGCATGCGGCTGCCGCGAAGAAAGTTCTTTTGGCTGCGCTTTGTGCCAGGGGTGCTTTTGTATCTGGCACTGCCGGCTCTCATCCCGGATGGTTTTTTTGCGCACTTTTTCGTCTTGGGCTGGTTTACATTTGGCTTTATTGCCATGCTTTTATTGTCCGGCCTGCTGATTGCATTCTGCTTCCGCATGAATGTCAGGCAGGTGGTGTTTTACTGCTGTGTCGGCCATACATTGCAGCATATGGTGCATTGCCTGTATCAGATCAGCGGTATGGCGTTTCCCCTTTCTCATGCTGCCGCGCAGACACTGCAGCTTGCCGTTATGCTGGCAGCCTGCGCAGTTACTTACTTTTTGCTCTGCAAACGCTTCCGCGGCAGTGAAACGGTGGATTTTCAAAACAATTATTTAATGATGTTTGCACTTGCCTCAACGCTGATCATCTATGTCGTAAGCTATTGGTCTTCGAGCATGGAGACGAGAACGATCGGCTTATACATCTTTGATTTCTTTTCCTGCTTTATGCTGCTGGTGCTTTTGCTGGATGTATTTCGCATCAGGAAAGCAGAGCGCGATCAGGTGATCATGCAGCGCCTGCTGCACCAGGAGCAGGATCAGCACATGGTCAGCCGTGCTACCGCGGATGTGATTAACCGAAAGTGTCATGATTTGCGTCACCAGATTGCCGCCCTTCGGCATATGGATGATACGGAAAAAGAAAAGAGCATCCGGGAACTGGAACGAGCCGTGATGATTTACGATTGCTTTCCGAAAACCGGAAACGCTGATTTGGATGTCATTCTGGCCGAAAAATGTCTGTTTGCGGAAAAGCAGCGCGTCTCGGTGCACTGCATTGCAGACGGTGCAAAGCTGTCCCGTATGGCCTTGGAGGATATGTATTGTCTGATTGGCAATGCATTGGATAACGCCATCGAAGCGACGGCAAATGAAAAAAATGAGAGCAGGCGGATTGTTTCAATCTATGCCGCGGCCAAGGACAAGCTCTACACAATCCACATCGAAAATCCCTGTCAGAAGCAGCCGATGTTTATGGACGGGATGCCCATGACCAGCAAACCGGATACGGACTATCACGGCTATGGTATGCGCAGTATGCGGTATTTGTGCGAAAAATACGGCGGCGCTCTGTCGACAGGGTGGGAGGATGGAATTTTCAGCCTGGACATAATTTTCCCGCTGGAGTAAAAGGTAAGAAAAAAATCCAAATTGGCAAAGCAACCTGATATTTCATGATGAAAATAGAATAATTTCTCTGATTTTTGAAGGCCGGACTCGTTATTATGACCGACTGCGTCAAAAAAAGCGCCACTTACGAAGTAAATCTTCCAATCTGTTCACAGACTGTTTAAAATACTTGTGAAAATCCGAAAAATATTGGGCACATCCACAGGATTTTCAATAGAAAAGGAGGAGATACTTTGAAGAACTCAAAATTGTGGTCAGGCTTGACCTCAATCTTTGCAGTCATTTTGGTGATTGCACTGATTGGCAATACCCTTGCGACAGCCAATGCAAGCTATATCAACAGCGCATTGGGCATCAGCACGGCCAAGGTGGTGGAAACCGCAGCATCCGACACGGACACCACATATTACAAGAGTCAGTTCGGCGATTTCTCGGATGCCGATGCACAGGCCAAGGCAATTGCCGCTGCGCTTGAGCAGAATGTGAACGAAATGCGTGAAGGCGCTGCACTGCTCATGAACAACGAAAATGCGCTTCCTCTCAGCAGCGAAGTCAACATTTCCGTGTTCGGCCATGGCGCGGTTGATCCCGCCTATCAGGGCTCTTCCGCCGGCACCAAGGTGAGCAGCGACTCCGTCAATGCCATTGACCTGAAAACCGCGCTGGAAAACGAAGGCTTTCATGTCAACGAAACGCTGTGGGACGGCCTCAAAGGCGGCACAGCAGCCCGCGGTGTGATGCAGGAGAGCTGGGGCGGCATGGCCATTGCTGTAACAGGCTCTGCCGCAGGCTCTGAAGAAAATCGGGAATTTTATGAGCAGTATGAAGACAGCTTTGCTGATTACAGCGATGCCGCAATCGTCGTGTTCACCCGCGAAGGCGCTGAAGGCACCGACCTGCTCATGAAGGATGTCGACGATGAGGGCGGCGTGTCCGGCAACATCAGCAGCCTCGCCCTGCATAAGAATGAGCGGGATCTGTTGGAGCTTGTTCGTGCAAACTTCAAGAAGGTTATCGTGCTGCTCAACAGCCCGTACCAGATGGAAGTACACGAAATCAAGGAATATGCCGATGCCATTCTGTTCATCGGCTATCCGGGACATCAGGGCTTCACCGGCGTTGCTGAAATCCTGAGGGGCACGGTTAATCCCTCCGGCAAGCTGGCGGACACCTATGCAACAAGCTCTCTCTCCGCACCCTCTGTTGTAAACTCCGGCACAGATACGCCGCAGTTTGCAAATGTGGATGAAATCAACAATACCATCGGCTCTGACGAGCGCGCCGAGTACATCTCTTTCCAGGCGGAAAGCATTTACATCGGCTATCGCTATTATGAGACCCGCTATGCTGACTGCGTGATGGGTCAGGGCAATGCGTCCGCCGCGGTCGGTGCGCTGGAGGGTGCCTCCCAGTGGAGCTACGCAGACGAGGTGCAGTATCCCTTCGGCTACGGCCTGAGCTATACCACCTTCACGCAGAGTCTGGACAGCGTGACCGTCGGCGAGGATGAAATCACGGCAAAGGTGACGGTCACCAATACCGGCGATGTGGCCGGCAAGAGCGTTGTACAGCTGTATACGCAGACGCCCTACGGCACCTATGAAATCGAGCACGGTGTAGAGAAGTCTGCCATTGCGATTATCGGCTACGGCAAGACGCAGATGCTGGAGCCGGGCGCTTCCGAAACCCTGACCATTACCGCCGACAAATATCTGCTGGCCAGCTATGATACGACGGCGTATGAAGGGGAAGGCGGCTATATTCTCTCCGAGGGCGACTATTATGTGGCCATCGGCGATGATGCCCACGACGCTCTGAACAATGTGCTTGCTGCCCAGGGCTATACCGCCGAAAACGGCATGACTGCCGCCGGCGACAGCGCCAAGAGCTACAAGTGGACCGAAAAGTTCGACGAAGAAAAATATCACTATGGTGAAAACGGCGTCGCCGTTACCAACCAGTTTGAAGACTGCGATCTGAATTACTGGGTTGAAGGCGCCGGCACATATCTGACCCGCAGTGACTGGGAAGGCACATTCCCCGTCAGCCAGACCACCGTGGAGGCCACTGCCGAAATGATGGACATTCTGGACGGCGAATGGTACGAAAAGCCCGAGGATGCGCCGAGCTATGAGGAAGTTGCCTCGAAATTCGGCGTGGACAGCGGCCTGAATCTGGCCACCATGAAGGATATCCCTCTCTCCGATACCGAGACCTGGGAGAAATTCATCTACCAGCTGAAGGTTGAGGATCTGCCCAACGCTACTGCCGAGAGCTTTACCTGCCCGGCCGTGGGTGAGCTTTCTCCCTCCTTTGCCGTTGGCGATGGCTGCGACTCTGTCGGCGGCAGCTACCCGATCCCCGTTACGGTAAATGGTGAAGAAGTCACCGTTCCCACCACGCGTTACTGCTCGAATGTCATTCTGACAGGCACATTCAACAATGAGATCATCGCAAACCGCGGCACGATGATGGGCGAAGACGGACTTTGGTCCAACTTCATGATCAACTACAACCTCGGCAACGACCTGCACAGGACCCCCTTCGGCGGCCGTAACTTTGAGTATATGTCCGAGTGCCCCACTATGAACTACCTGGCCGGTGCGGTGGAAGTCACTGCTATGGAGAAGACCGGCTCTCACGCCGCGCCCAAGCACTTCGTGGGCAACGACCAGGAGTTCTATCGTGACGGTGTCTGCTGCTTCTTCAATGAGCAGGCATTCCGTGAAGGCAATCTTCGTGCATTTGAAGGCTCTGTCCGCGTAGCAGAGTCCGGCGGCCTCATGCAGTCCTTCTCTCGCCTTGGCCTCAAGTGGAATTCCTCCAGCTATGCGCTCAACACGCAGGTCCTGCGCAATGAGTGGGGCTGGAATGGCGCGATTGATACGGACGCAGCCCCCTGCTTCGGTGAATACGAAGACGGCGGATACCGCAACCATGCTGCCGAAGTGCTGGATGCCGGCACACAGGAATGGTGCCTGGACGGTGTTGCCGGTCACGGCAATTGGGTGCTGAACAAGGCCAAGGAGACCGATGACGGCCATCTGCTGGAGCTGCTGAAGGAAGCGGCCATCAGCTGGGAATACGCAATCAGCCGCTCCGTCATTACCAATGGATATAGCTCTACGGCTGTGATTGTGCACACCACACCGTGGTGGCAGACGGCAATTCAGGCAACACAGATTGCATCTGCCGTTCTTGCGGCTGCCTGCTTCGTCATGCTGATTGTATCCAAGGCAAAGAAAAAGCAATAATCATGGAGGAAGGAGAGAATACCATGAAAAAAATGACTGTTGGTAAGTGCTTTTCCGCAATCACCTGCATTTTAGCTGTTGTCACGTTCATCCTGCTGGGCACATACGCATCCAAGGGCGGCATTGTGAAAACGGCTGTCTATGCGGCACTCGCTGTCGCGTTCGTTTGCGAAGCAGCTGCCTTGCTGGGCGAAAAGGTCTGGACGGATTTCACCTGCATCATTGCCTCCGTTGCCCTGGCGTTTGTTGTCATGACTGTTTTTTCTGATGGCATCTGGAACATCGCCGAGTCCATCAGCGGCATTAAGATGGTTGGCCTCCCTGAGCTGGCCGGTATGAACTATCAGCTGGCTGCTGTCGGTATTGCTTCTGTTGTCACTGCAATTGTGGCGAGCTTTGCCAAAAAGTAACCGGTAAATACCCTATGGGGCAGCAGACATTTATGCGCTGCTGCCCCAATTTTATTTCAAAGGCATCACCGCACAAAGAGGCAAGAGCAATTGCCGCAGACGAACCCAGCGGTGTTGCCCCCAAAGTTTGACGCAGATCGTGCAAGCACAATAAACGGAGGTACAATGATGAAATGCACATCGTTTCATGATGGCTGGTACATCCGCCATAAAGAAGATCAGGGAATCGGAACGCCTGTCAGCATCCCGCATGATGCTATGCTGTGTGAGCCGCGTTCGGAGCTGGCCGAGGGCGGGCTGAATGTCAGCTGGTTTGAAGGCCATGATTATGTTTATACAAAGAAATTTGAAGTGACGCAGGCTGATATGGCCCTGCATCAGGTATTGGAATTTGAAGGTGTCTATCGCCGGGCAGAGGTGTTTGTCAATGGCAAAAAGGCAGCCTATCGCCCGTATGGTTATACAAATTTTTATGTAAATCTGGATGAATACATCCATGCCGGAGAAAATACCATAGAGGTTTACGCATATAATGCAGACCAGCCTAATTCCCGCTGGTATTCCGGCGCGGGCATTTATCGCCCTGTCAGATTATGGACTTCCCCTAAGGAATACATCGAGATGAACGGCATTAAAATCAGGACAGTGTCCATTGATTCCCCTGAAATCGAGGTTCTGGTCAGGACCTCCGTTCCGGGAAAGGTCACCGTTCGGATCCTAGACGGGGAAAAACCCCTCGCAGAAGTGAGCGGCGAAGCGAGCCTTCGTATCTCTCTCCCGGATGCGAAGCTCTGGAGCCCGGAGCAGCCGAAGCTGTATACAGCGCAGGTGACCTTTGACCAGGATACACAGACGGCTTCCTTCGGCATTCGCAGCTTAAGCTGGGGCAAGGATGGAATCCTCATCAACGGAAACCGCGTCATTCTGCGCGGTGCGTGCATTCATCATGATAATGGCCTTTTGGGGGCCATGTGCCACCCGGATGCAGTGGGGCGGAAAGTTCGCATCTTGCAGGAAAATGGCTATAATGCCATCCGCTCCGCCCATAACCCCTGCTCCAAAGCGCTGCTGGAGGCATGCGATCGCCTCGGCATGCTGGTGCTGGATGAATACATTGACCACTGGTATATTCATAAAACGCAATACGATTATGTAAACTTCTTTGGGGAATTCTGGAAGCAGGATATCACGGATATGGTGGACAAGGACTACAACCACCCCTGCGTCATCATGTATTCCAGCGGCAATGAGGTGGCGGAAACCGCGCAGCCCAAAGGAATTGCATTGGCTAAGGAAATGACGGAGCTGTTCCACCAGCTGGACGACAGCCGTCCTGTAACCTGCGGCATCAATATCTTTTTCAACTTCCTGAATTCCATCGGCTTTGGTCAATACAGCGATGAGAAGGCGGCCAAGGAGGCGGAGCGCGCAGCCAAGGCAAAGTCTGCCGGAAAGAAAGCCAAGACAAGCGCAACGGGCTCTAAATTCTTCAATGATATGGCCGGCCTCATGGGTGCCGACTTCATGAAATTCGGGGCAACCCTTCACGGCAGCGACATCACCACCCGCAAGGCATTCGCGAATCTTGATATCGCCGGCTATAACTATGGTGAAAAACGCTACAAAAGGGACCTGAAAAAGTACCCTGACCGCCTGATCCTCGGCAGCGAGACCTTCTGCTTTGATGCCTATCGCTTCTGGGAGCTGGCCAAGGAAAACCCGCGCTTAGTCGGCGACTTCGTCTGGGCAGGCGTTGACTACCTGGGGGAGGCCATGATCGGCAGCTGGGAATATGAGGAGTATGCGAAAAATGCGGACGCCGGTCGGGGCTGGATGAGCGCCGGAAGCGGAAGAATTGACCTGACGGGAAAGCCCCTCGGTGAGGCGCTTTATACCCGCGTGGCGTTTGAGCAGAGCAAGGGGCCGTATATTGCGGTGCGCCCGCTGTGCCATGCGAAAAATCATCATACTCCGTCTGCCTGGAAAATGACAAACGCCATGCCGAGCTGGTCCTGGCGCGGCTATGAGGGCAAAATGGCCCATGTGGAGGTTTATGCCCGCGCCGCCTGCGTGGAGCTCCTGCTCAATGGAAAGACGGTAGGGAAAAAGAAAATGGGCAATGATTGCCTCTTCACATTCCATGTGCCCTATGAAAACGGGCAGTTGGAGGCTGTTTCCTATGATGAAAAGGGGAATGAAATTGGCCGCTGCGTATTGAAAACCGCGGGGGAAGAAACCATGCTTCGGGCTGAGCCGGAGAAGGATACTGTTCCGGCGGGGCACCTGTGCTACATTCGCCTGAAATATACGGACAAAGAGGGGATCGTGAAGCCCTGCTGCCGCGGCCTCATTGACGTATCCGTCACAGGCGGCAGGCTCCTTGGCCTCGGCTCTGCGTGCCCGTATTATGAGCTGGACTATCGCGGCACAAAGTGTGATACCTACTATGGCGAGGCAATGGCCATTGTGGAGGCGACAGGGGAGGAGCCCATTCGTTTCACCGCTGGGGACGAGACCTATACTGCCC
>CAVIFH010000022.1:0-12937 GCA_963641615.1 bacterium
TCTTGAGCCAAAATCTCTCGATGAATGCCCTTGCCTCATTATGCGGTATTGCCCTTATTTTCTGCGGAATTCCTCCAGTGCCGTATTGAGCTGCACCATGCTCATTCCGTCATCGACGCATTTACGCAGGAACTGCAGCTCTTCCTCTGTCTGCGCCTTGCCGCGAATCATACCCCAGAGCATTTTGCCGTTGAATCTGGCATCGTAATCCTTCGGGACGATGTCGCAGGTAGACTGATACCAGTCAAGCTCCCGACGCTGCAGACGGGAAATCACTGCCGCATATTCCGGATTGTCAACTGCATTAAAGCGCTCTCCCGGATCCTTTTGCAGATCGTAAAATTCGTCCCGTCCGTTTGCACGGCTGATAAACTTATACCGACCGTCAAATATCATGGTACCCTTGCAGTGGGCATCATCCTCCCGCTGCGCAGTCTGACGGGGCCAGTAAACGAAGGCAGGAGGAGAGCCGTTCGGGCCGTGAACATGACTCTCGTCACAGTGTGTTTCTCCGGGCATTCTCCCGCCCTCGCAGAACGCAACGTCTCGAATGGCCGCATGGCGGTCTGCCAGCACCGGCCGCAGACTTTTTCCAAAATGAGTATGATCCGGCTGGACTCCGGCGTAATCCATGGCAGTAGCATAAAAATCCACCAGTTCCACAAGAGAATCGCTGATACCGGGGTCAATTGCTTCCCCCTTTGGGGGCTTTACCAGGAACGGCACCTTTGCGAGGCAGTTTTCAAAGCAGTTCTGTGCCTTTTCCGGCAGGCCATAGTCACCATCGAAATCGCCGTGATCACTGAAGAAGAAAATGGCGCAGTCGTCGTAGATTCCCGCCTCCTTCAGTGCCTCACACAGTCTGCCAAACTGGCGGTCAATTTTGGAGCACATGCCCAGGTATACGGCGCGGAGTTCATCCCACTCTTCCTCCGTGAAGTCCTGCATGTGCTGCAAATCCCGCAGGCGCTGCTCGATGATGGGCTTTCCGGTGCACTCCTCCGGCTTAACACGGGGAGGAAGCTTCTTCCGGTCGATTGAAGAATAGTACGGCTCCTCAATTGCATATGGCGTGTGGGGCAGCATGAGGCCCAAGAACATACACAGCGGGCGGTCATCTGCGCGGCTGCGGATGCGGTCAATGGCGGCATCGATTGCCTCATCATCCCGATTGTAATTCTTTCCGCTTTCATCCAGGCCAAGCTTTCCTTCAAAATGGGAATAGAAGTTCTTGCCGTCCATGCTTCCGCGCACATTGTCAATGACAGGGCCCGGCGCCTTCGGCGCATCGCCGCCATAAAAAATCTCGGTTGCGTTTTCTTCAACCCATCCGGGATATTGGGCGGCATACAGGTCATTGCGGGCATTCATCCACACGTAGTAGCCATCCTTTTTCAGCTCAGAAAAGAGGGACGACTCCCCGGGGCGAAGCAAATGCGCCATCGTCCGGTGCCCACGGACATGGGGATACAGTCCCGTAAAAAAGCTGCATCTGGAGGGAACGCAAACCGGATTCTGGCAGAATGCATTGCGGAAGGACACTGCCTCCGTCTGTGCGAAGGTATCCAAAAACGGCGTAATCGCCGCCGGATTGCCCATGTGCCCCATGGTATCGGTGCGCATTTCGTCCGGGTTAAATATAATGATATGGGGTTTCTTTGCCATTATATGTCCTCCTTTGGAATTCCGTAACGGGCGTAGGCCTCCTCCGGCGCATCCGTTTCCCGCATGTATTCGGAAATCAGCTTTACCAGATGTCCGGTTACCGCCTCGTCCTCAATGGGATGAAGCTCACCGGGATCATTTTCCAGATCATAGAGGCGGCTGACCAGCGGTGCACCCAAACTGCGTGTATTGCCTGCGCAGCGAATTTTCATGGTCTTCAGACCTTTTGTAAAGGAGAACGGCTCCGCCTGCTCCCACTGGGACAGCTCCTTCACGCTGAAGCGGCTGCGCATATGCGTCGGCATCAATGTATAATCATAGCAGGGAACCTCCGGACTGACCGGGGCGCGCATATAAAGATATTTTCCGTCGGTAATATTCACCTCATCGCCGTGGAAACCGAACACCACATAGTCGTGGGGTCTTTCACCATGCTCCATGGCGCCGCGCAAAGGCTTCCCGGTCATGTCCTTCGGGATGGGCTGGCCGAAAAACTCCAGTATCGTCGCCGAAAGATCCGGCATCTGGCACAGCGCATCGCAGTGCTTTCCGGCGCAGTCAAAGCGGGGATCATAGATATACAGCGGTGTGTGGGCAATTTCATTGTAGCAGGGCATTGCAGACTTGCCCCACCAGTCATGCTCACCCAGGAGGAAGCCATGATCCGTGCACACAATGAGCATGGTATCCTTCCACAGGCCGTAATTGTCCATTGCGTCAAGAACCTTTCCCAGGGAAGCATCGCACTTCTCCAGCAGCGCCGCATAATGATTGCGCACAGTCCGGACAACAGCCTCGCTTTCCTGCACCGGCATATAGGGGGGCCAATCGGCGCCCACCGCGTCCTCGCCCTGCAGGGGGCCGCTGAAATGGTCCTTATATTTCTGGTCGCAGAAGAACGGCTCATGGGGGTCAAAGCACTCAATCTGCAGGAACCAGTTATCCACCCCATGATTGACACGAATAAATTCCAGTCCCGCCTCAAAGGTCTGTGCCTGGGGCGTCTGCGCCTCCTGCTGCTGGTAGGTCCGGTTTACCTGATCGTGGATATTCATTGCCTGCATCACAGGCACCTTGTCCAGAAATTCGGATTTCCCCTTAAATACGGAGCGGCGATCCAGCTTATACGTCAGATTCTCCTTCCATGGGTCCCCTTCCTGCCCGCGGATGCACTCCCATGAAGAATAACGGGTATGGTAGGTTCCGCCGCCATCTTCCCAATAGTGCTGGTGGTCAGATACCAGATGGCTGCAAATACCATGGTTCTTTAAAATTTCCGGCATGGAGTCATCAAAGGGCTCCAGAGGGCCCCAGCTGCGGTGGAGGAAGTTAGGGCGGCCGGTATGCAGCTCACGGCGGGCGGGCATGCAGGGCATGCTGCCTACATAGCAGTTTTCAAACTGTGTTGCTTTTTTTGCCAGACGGCAAAAGTTTGGAGTTCTCGTCCAGTCGCAGCCGTAGCTTTGCAGCATCGCACGGTTGAGAGAATCAAACATTACCATGATTGCTTTCATTGGTATTTCTCCTTGTCTGCTGTTAATTATCCATTCCGAGGCGGGTGTACTGCTCTGCCGGCGCATCGGCAGCTTCCATCTCCAGGCGCAGCGCCTTCAGCATGCGCTCCTCGGTTTCATCATCGTGAATGGGCTGCAGCTGCAGCGGATCATTCTCCACGTCAAAGAGCATGGTGCCGAAGCGGTGGGCACTGTAGTATACCTTTCCCGGCAGCTTCAATACCGGCATGCCCTTTGTAAATGAGAAGGGGGCAGCAAGGGTGGCCTGCTGCATCTGGGCCAAGGGTTTACGGTTGTTCATATCCGTCGGCATTAAGGTATACTCGTAACAGGGCTGATTTTCTTCGCTGGCCGGAGCGCGCATATAGGTGTACTTTCCGTCGGTGATGTTTACATGGCCCGCAAACATGCCATAAATCGCGTAGTCGCGAATCTTCTCATCCCGGGTAATGACAGGGGTTAGATCCTTGCCCATCATATCCTTTGGTTTTTCCTGCCCGAAGAAGCCAAGCAGTGTCGCCGGAATATCAATACACTGCACCAGTGATTTGCGGTGCACATTCTTCACGCCGTAACGGGGATCCCAGATAAACAGGGGCGTATTGGAAATTTCATTGTACATAGGCATTACGTTTTTTGCCCACCACTGGTGTTCCCCCAGCAGGAAGCCATGGTCAGTGTTCACGATGAGCATGGTGTCCTTCCACATATCGTAGCGATCCATAATTTCCAGCACTCTGCCGAGAGATTTATCGCACATACTCAGCAAGGAATAGTATTTTTTCCGGATTTTACCGACGAAGGCATCGTCCTCCCGCACCATATTGTAGGCAGGCCAGTCATAGGGGGCAGATTCCTCATCAATGCCATACTGCTTCTGAAATTCTTCCGGGGCGGTAAAGGGTTCATGCGGGTCAAAGGTCTCAATCTGCAGAAACCAGTTGTCGTGGTCCTTGTTATTTTCAATGAAGTCAATTCCCTTGTCGAACACAAGCTCCTGCGGGTAGACCCCCTGCCGGCGAATGTATTCACGGTTTACCGCATTGTAGCGCCGCGCCGCAGACATCCGCTTCGCGTAGTCCCCCGTCATGCCGAAGCTGTGGGTGTCCTGATAGTCCCCAAGGTCTCCCTTCCATGTGTCGTTTTCCTGCCCCCGGTCAATTTCCCATGAGGAATAACGGGTATGGTAGGTCGCGCCGCCGTCCTCCCAGTAGTGATCGTGGTCGGAGACAAGGTGGGTATAAATTCCGTTTTTCTTTAAAATTTCCGGCACACTGTCATCCCATGGCTCTATCGGGCTCCAGCCCCGGTGCAGGAAATTCACACGTCCGGTATGCAGATCCCGTCTGGCCGGCATGCATGGCAGGCTGCCCACATAGCAGGTATCAAAGGTGACACTCTCGCGCCCCAGACGTTCAAAATTCGGGCAAATGGTTTCCGTGCAGCCGTAATTGGGTAGGGTACGGCGGTTCAATGTGTCATACATAACCATAATCGCGCGCATATGTAATTCTCCTTCATCTTCCACTGATTTTTCTATCATGCCTATTTTCTGTCATAGACTTTCTTTTGTCAACAAAAAAGGCGGCAGCACCACACAATTTTCCGGCGGTGCTGCCACAGATATTTACTCCAGATAATCCTTATTTATCTCACGAATGCGGCAGCACCGAACGATGTGTCCGGGGCGGACTTCCTCCTGGACCTGAGGCTTCAGGCACTCCTCGGTAGCGTACTTGCAGCGCGCTGCGAAACGGCACCCGGGCTTCGGATTGATAGGAGATGTCAGCTCACCCTCCAAAATCTCCGGCTGTGTCGGATTGTGAATATCCACCGACGGGATGGCAGAGAGCAGTGCTTTCGTATAGGGATGAAGAGGACGGCTGAACAGTTCCTCGGTGGAGCACAGCTCCACGACCTGCCCTAAATACATGACGCAGATATTGTCGGAAATATGGCGCACAACGGAAAGATTATGCGTAACAAACAGATAGGTAAGCCCCCGCTTTTCCTGCAGGTCCCGCAAAAGGTTCAGCACCTGCGCCTGAATGGAAACATCCAGTGCGGAAACGGGCTCATCACACACGACAAAATCCGGACTCAGAGCCAGAGCACGGGCAATGCCGACTCTCTGGCGGCGTCCGCCGTCCAACTCGTGAGGATAAGAGACACGAAGGCGATTGTCAATACCGACGAGGTCCATCAGTTCCTCGGAAATTCTCTCGATTTCCTTTTTGGAATACCGGTGGGATACCTTCAGCGGCTCACAGATGGTAGCCTCAACGGTCTTGCGCGGATCAATGGAGGAATAGGGATCCTGGAAGATGATCTGCATCTTCTCTCGGGCCTGCTTCAGCTTCTTCCCCTTGATGTCGGAGATATCCTCTCCGTTCAGGAAAATCTGCCCATCCGTACGCTCCAGCAGGTGAATGATCGTGCGTCCCAGGGTGGATTTTCCGCATCCTGACTCGCCCACGACTCCAAGGGTGGTGCCCTTTTCAATTTTTAACGTGACATCATCCACTGCATGCAGTGTGCCCTTTGGGGTCGTAAAATATTTCTTCAGGCCTCTGACTTCAATAACGGGTGTGCTCATTTCCTGCCCTCCTCCTTCAGCACGGTCTCAAGATTACAGCATCTGCACTGGTGGCCGTCCGGGGTAGTAACCATGTCAATTGTACCGTGCTTGCACTTTTCGCAGGCGTACTTGCAGCGCGGCCAGAAGGCACACCCTTCCGGGAGGTTGGACGGATCCGGGGGAAGACCCTCGATTGGGTGCAGTCTGCGCTCGTTTACCGCCATATTTGGAATGGCCGCAAACAATCCGGATGTGTACGGGTGGCAGCGGTGGTCAAAAATCTGCTCCTTGCTGCCGTACTCAATGATATTGCCAGCGTAAACAACCCCCACATAGTCGCAGAAGGTCGCAACGATGCCCATATCATGGGTAATCAGCACCATAGAGGTACCGAGTTTGTCTCTCAGCTGCCCGATCAGGCGAAGCACCTGGGCCTGAATGGTTACATCCAGTGCCGTCGTCGGCTCATCCGCCAGCAGGAGCTCCGGGTTGCAGGCCAGTGCGATTGCGATCACAACGCGCTGCTTCATGCCGCCGGAGAACTGGTGGGGATATTCCCCCGCACGTTCCTTCGGAATGCCCACCATTTCCAGCATTTCCTCCGCACGGCGATGAAAATCCGCTTTGGTACCACTGGTATGCAGAGCAACAACCTCCGCAATCTGATCTCCCACAGTCTGTACCGGGTTCAGCGCCGTCATGGGGTCCTGAAAAATCATGGATACCTTTTTGCCGCGAACCTTGCGCATCTCCGCCTCGGAGATGGCCGAAATCTCTCTTCCCTCCAGGAAAACCTGTCCGCCCACGATACGGGCACCCACATCCGGCAGAATCCGCAGGATGGATTTTGCAATGGTGGTCTTGCCCGCACCGGTCTCACCGACCAGACCGAGGGTCTGTTTCTTATTCAGGGAAAAGCTGACGCCGTTAACCGCATGCACAACGGAGGTCTTTGTGAAGTACTCCACCTTCAGATCCTTTACTTCAAGGAAAGGCGTGTTATTTTTCTCGACTTCATTCATAGCAATGTCCTCCCCTTCTTATTTCTTCAGCTTGGGATCCAATGCGTCCCGCAGACCATCGCCCAGCAAATTGAGAGCCAGAATGGTAATTGCAATGGCCAGGCCGGGGAAAATAACCATATGGGGTGCTGTACGGATGTACTGCCGGGCGCTGGAGAGCATTGCGCCCCACTCCGGCTGAGGCGGCTGTACGCCAAGGCCGATAAAGGACAGAGAAGATGCCATCAGGA
This sequence comes from bacterium, assembly GCA_963641615.1. Taxonomy (GTDB): domain Bacteria; phylum Bacillota; class Clostridia; order Oscillospirales; family Oscillospiraceae; genus Faecousia. Next base: position 7,010 of record CAVIFH010000022.1, read on the forward strand.
TCATATTGGCAACGCCCATAGTCATCTGCACAATCAGAGGCGAGAAGGAATTCGGAAACAGATGCACGGCAATGATGCGAAGCTTGCTGCAATTGATGGACTGAGAAGCCTCCACATATTCTGCCCCCCGGTTTTTCATCATCTGTGCCCGGAGCATTCGCGCCTGACCGGGAATACCGTTTACAGCCAGCGCCAAAATGGTATTGAAATAGCCGGCACCGAGAACCGCAGACAACACAATGGTGAGGAGCATGGCAGGAAGGGACTGAATCACATCCAGAATGCGCATGATAATGTTATCCACCTGCCCGCCGAAAAAACCAGCAATTGAGCCGATTACGGTGGCAAAAGCTGCAGAAATCAAAACAGAAAACATACCCATGGTGATGGAGAAACGGCCGCCGTAGAGAACACGGGAAAGGATGTCCCGCCCCAGCTCATCACAGCCGAACCAGTGGGCCGCGGAGGGAGTCTGACGGATGGCGGTCGGATCCATCGCCGTATAATCATAGGGGGCGATCAGGGGAGCCGCCAGCACAAGGATCAGCTCCAGCACAAAAATCGTCAGACCGATCATGGCACCTTTATTATAGCTGAGCTGCTTCATAACCCGCAGAAATTCGGACTTTTTCTTTGGCTGCGAATTGCTCTTGACGCGGTCATAAATCTGTTCGCTCATTTGGCTGCCCTCCTTTTCCTTCCGGAATACTGTGCCTTGATGCGCGGGTCAACAGCTGCGTACAGCAGGTCAACCACCAGCATGCACAGGCTGAACACGATTGCCAGGAAAATGGCGCCGGACTGCACGACCGGGTAGTCACGCTGGTTAACGCCGCTGATGATAAACTGCCCCATGCCTGGGATTCCGAAAATGGTCTCGATCACCATTGTGCCCCCGAGCTGTTTGCCGAACTGCGTACCGATGATGGTGATGATGGGGATCAGTGCGTTCTTCAGTGCGTGCTTCGTAATCACCTTCCGCTCGGACACACCCTTTGCACGAGCCGTGGTGATGTAATCAGCGCGGATAACATCCAGCATAGAGGAACGGGTCTGGCGTGCCAGACCGGCAATACCGCCGAGGCTGCCGGAAATACCGGGCAGAATATAATATTTCAGTCCCCCGAAGCCCATCGCCGGAAGCCACGCATGCTTTACAGAAAATTCCAGTACAAGCAGCATTGCCAGCCAAAAGCTGGGGATGGAAATTCCGATCAATGCAAATACCATGCAGGCAGTATCCTGCCAGCGTCCCTGATGGGTTGCTGCGGTGATGCCGAGGGGAATTGCAAAACCCACGGATACCACCATGGTAATGATGGTCAGGAGCATGGTACGCGGGAGATACTCCTTAATGGACTCCGCAATGTCAATTTTTGTCAGGTAAGACTGTCCCAGGTCAAACCGCAAAAATGTATCACGCAAAAATGTACCCAGTCGGACGAGAAACGGCCGATTCAGGCCCATGGTTTCCCGCATGGCCTCGATATCCTCCTGTGTTGCAGAGGAACCGAGGACGATGGAAGCCGGGTCACCGGGACAAAACGCCATCAATGTAAACACAAGGATTGCCACGCACAGGATAATGGGAATCATCCACAGCAATCTTTTCAAAATATAGCGGCCCACTTGCTGCCTCCTTTTTGTGTTTTGGTCACCCCGCCTTTCAGCGGGATGACCTGAGAAAAGTGCATTGAGGGATTTTTACAATTTACTGAAAGACAGCTGACACGAAGTCGGCTACACCCTGGCAGTTCACCGGAGCGCTGACAATGCCGGTGTCGGTGCGGTACACGCAGTTCACATCCGGGTTCACAAGGCCATAGACATAGCAATGCTCGTTGAGGTAGCTGTTTACGGCATCAATGGATTCCTCATTGTAGCCTGCGGTAGTCCAAGAGTCATAGATCAGTTGGGTCAGGGTCTCGTCGTTGCGGGCAGTTCCATCGCCCTTCTCATAGGCGTTCATGTCGAAGCGGACACCCCACCAGTTGGTAATGGTGATGCCGCCAGCCTGTACCAGGATCATATCATACTGGGAACCATCGAAGCGCATGGATGCCATCAGTGCCGAGTCAAGCAGAGAAATCTTGCAGTTGATGCCGACCGCCAGCATATAGGTCTGCAGCACCTGCGTCAAAAGATCACTTCCGCCGCCGGAGGAGGCAACCAGAATCAGTTCCTCGCCGTTATAGCCGGATTTTTCCAGGTATTCCTTTGCGGTATCCACATTGTACTCAAAATAGGGCTCGGAATCCCACTTGGTGTTGTAGCCCACCAGCATCCGGGAAGCGCCGCTCTTCATAACTGTGCCTCTGCCTTCATAGGCTGCTGTCAGGACGCCGGACATATCGATGCAGTAGGCAATTGCCTTGCACAGGTCCTCGCTCTTGCCGCAGGGACGGGATTCGTCACCGGAGAAATACATCTGGATACCGTTTCCGGAGGGAGAAACAACATTTCCGTATGCAGAATTACCTTCAAATGCAGAAACCAGCGAAGAGGTCAGGCTTTCAAAGCAGTCCACATTGCCGGTCTCCAGTGCAATCTGCTGCTGGGAAGCCTCTGTGATGATGGTATAGGTAACATTTTTTACGTTGTTCTGCAGAGCAGGATTGGTTTCATCCTTATTCCAGTAATCCTCCCGCAGCTCCAGCGTCAGATGAGAACCGGCGACATACTCCACAACCTTATACGGGCCGGAGGAAACGACCGTCTTGGCGAATTCATCCTCGCTGGCCTCAAACGCCGTTTTGGACACACCATAGACGGAAGCCAGAACCAGTTCGAAGGTACCAACGACCTGACTCTTCATCACGAACTGGATGGTGTAGTCATCAATCTTGGAAACTTCCTGCACCTTATTGAATACCGGCTTCAAGGCCCGGCTCATGCTCTCCTGAGTAAACCAGACAATGTCATCGGCAGTGATGTGATTGCCTTCAGAGTCGGTGATGTTGTCATGGATTTTTACGGTCCATGTCACGCCGTCGTCAGCAACCTCCCAGGACTCAGCCATCTGAGGCACGTACTCTCCGTTGTAGATGTATGCCATACGGTCATACAGCAGGCGGACAAAGTTGCCGTACTGGTTCTGGGTGGTCTGGAAGGGAGAAAGGGTTGCCCAAAGCTGAGCTGTACCGATATTCAGGCTGTCGGCAATTTTGCTGCTGTCAGCAGCGGCGGCTTCCGTCTCCGCCGCAGTCTCGGCAGCGGTTTCTTCCGCTGCCGCTTCGGTTTCCTCGGCAGCGGCTTCCGTTACGACTTCCGTTGCTGCCTCTGTTACTGCAGTGGCGGCGGTGCTGTCGGCGCCGCAGGCAGCCAGGGACAGACCCATGGCCACAACAAGCATCATGGATAGAACGCGGTAAAGTGTTTTCTTCATCTTGATTTTCTCCTTCTTGTTTTTATTTCGATGTTCTTTACAGAGCATGGAAAGACTTGGCATACTGCTGCATCTCCGGGCTGAGGGTTTCTCCCCGATCGGTAAAGCCGTTTCGCAGCCGGGCAACCTGCTCCGGATATGCGGATGCAACATTTTCACATTCAAAGGGGTCTCGCTCCAGGCAGTAGAGGCGATCTTCTCTGCCTGCCTGCATAATTAATTTCCATTTTCCGTCGGTTACAACCCCGAAGGAAGAGATGGGGCCGGTACGGTCATTGCGGATGAGTTCCGAAATTGCAAACTCACGCAGCTTTTCTTTGCTGCCCTCTACGGCAGGCTTCAGAGAAACAGACTCCATTTTAAATTCCGGTGTAATTCCCGCATAATCCAGGAAGGTCGCAGCCAAATCCTGAAGCTCGACCGGAGTCTGATAGCACTGTGCGGCCTTACCGCCGAGATGGGATGCATCAATCACAATTGGGATATGTACAGAGCCCTGCTCCGGCTTGGACTTTCCGTAAAAGCTGTGGTCACCCATCATTTCGCCATGGTCCGCAGCATAAACCAAAAGCGTATTTTCCAGCATTCCCCGCTTTTTCAGTTCCTCGATGCATTCGCCGATAATATGGTCAATATTTTCAATCATCGCCGCGTAATTCTGACGCACACCCTGATTCAGTTCCGTAAAACTGCAATCCGCCGCATCCGGGAACCTGCGTTCCTTCACTGATTCCTTCATACACACGGGTATATCCCATGGGTCGTGAGGGCCGGAAAAGTTGATCTGCATGAACCAAGGCTGATTTTGCGGCATTTCCCCGATCAGAGCCTTACTTTTTTCTCCGATCCAGTTGTCCGCGTAGTACTCCGGCGGCAGCGGTGTCGGGATGTCTCTTGCGCCGCGGTTCAGCATGTCCTCTTTGTGCGCTTCCAGCCATCCATGCTCCTGCAAAAATCTGCCGTAGGGCCCCGGCTCTCCGCGAAGTGCCGCCCAGATGGTATCCATTTTCCCTTCGCTGTCATAGGCGCTGGAAAAGCCCATACGCTGCAGCAGCTCATGGAAACCGTCACCCCAATACAGATCTGCCTTGTTTAAGTCAAATTTTCCGGTGCCGGTGACATAATATCCATTCCGGCTCAGTGCTCCATAGAAGCTCGGCAGGGCTGAATCATAATTGACATTATTCTGATATACCCGGCACTTGCGGTAGCGATGGCCGCTGGCAAGGCACGCTCTCGCAGGGGCGCATACCGGTGCAGGGGAATAGGCGCTGCTGAACGCCGTGCCCCGCTCCATCATACCGCGAATATTCGGCATGTGCAGCTCCAGCGTCTCCACGCCCTGCGCTTTCTTAACCTCGTCATCATATGGCATCCAGTCACCCCGGTGCTGGTCGCTGAAGAAAAAAAGAATGTTTGGTCTTTGTGGCATGTATAACCTCCTGTTATTAAAGCCCCAACGGGCTTGCCTTAATCAAGGGATTTCAGTACCGGCAGAAGGGCATCCAGCACCCGCTTATATCCATTGGCATACATGTGCATACCTTCCACTGTGTACTCTTCTTTCAGATTCCCGTTTTCATCCGTAATCCCGGCATTCAGATTCAGGAACTGCACCTTCAGGCGCTCGGCCATTGATTTTACTGCCTCACTGGCTTCGTTTACCTTGGCATTGGTACGCAGGGAAAGAGTATGCTTCATCCGCTCACTCGATGCCGCCAACGGATTGGAGGGATAATAGGCCAGAAGAAAAATCCGTGTTTCGGGAAGAGCGTTCTGTATGGTCAAAACGATCTTTTCATACCGTGCAATCATCTCTTCCTGACTGTACTCCGGAACGTTTAAATCATTTGTGCCAATGTTCAGGAACAAATACTTAGGCTCCAGATCCAGGATGGTTTCCCTGAGAATCGGCTGCATCTGCGCGGTTGTAAGGCCGCCGATCCCGCGATTGTAAATGGTATACGGAAGCCGGAAATCCAGGAGGAACTCATATATCGGGAACTGCTCCATCAAGCTGGAGCCGGCAAACACAATCTGCCCTTTCCGAACATATGCATTCAGCCTGCGAAAGCGCTGGACTTTTTCCTCCTTCATGCTTTGAAGCATATCTCGGGTTATCTGCTCGCGTTCATGATCGGTCATTGCTGAATCACCAACCTTAACTCAATTTCTAAAAAATCATATAAACGTTTAACCTGTTAAAATACTACAGATTCTATCGCAAAATGTCAATTGTTAATAGAATATAAAATTACTGCTTATTTTTTGTGCAATAAGTATAATAGAAATTCTCCCGTCGTGCCTGTATAATTGCCAATATAAGGTTAAATGTTTATATTATTCCCTGACTGGGGTACAGCAATTTTGTAATTTCCCGTCCCATGCTCAGTTGTCTGGCAGCTTAGCTGCCTCCTCTCAAGCGGAACAGAATTGAGGGTAACATTATGGCAAAACGCATTACAATCAAAGACGTTGCCAGCGCCGCCGGCGTTTCTGTGGCAACCGTTTCCTATATACTCAACAATACTCCTGGAAAAACC
>CAVIFH010000023.1:0-12771 GCA_963641615.1 bacterium
GCCCGGGTTGCAGGAATGTGGGAATATGCAAAAGCGAGTCCCTCTCGCAGGCACTGCACAGTCTTCTGTGGGAAAGCAAGTGCTTCCTGTGCCGGCGCCGCTGCCTGTAATTCCAGCTTCTGTGCATCGATTACACGAATTTTCCACGGATAATCATCGGTATGAAGCTTATCCGGGCGGCCTGCCAATACATGCAGTTCCCCTGCCTCCGTACGCTGCATTGCGGCAGGTAGAATCCAGTCCCCATAGCACCCTGCCTCCATGCTGAGCAGCTTCTCACTGCCCGGGAGAAGGCGATTTGCAATTTTTGCAAGGGCCGATGCGGGATCTTTTATGGTGCAGGTCATAATCAGGCGGTCCTGCGCACGGGTCATTGCCACATAGAGAATGCGAAGCTCCTCGCTGATGCTTTCCTTCCGGATAGACGCCGCAATGGCCTGTTTGGAAATCGCAGCATAGCGGACTCGATTCTCGTTATCCGCCACCGCGAGGCCCAAGCCCAGATCCTTATCACATAAAACCTGATCCCGCTGGTCCGATGCATTGAAGCCATGGGACAAGCCGCACAGGAATACAACCGGGAATTCCAGTCCCTTGGACTTGTGAATGCTCACCAGCGTCACACATCCGGCGCTGCTGCCGGAAACTGCCGTCTGTTTTCCGGATGCTTCCAGATATTCCAGGAACTGATTCAGGGTTCGCATGCCTCCCTGCTCATAATCGGCAGTCATCTGGAAGAAAATCTGCAGATTTTCCATGCGTGCCTTGCCCCCGGGCATCGCGCCGAAGATTCCGTCAAGTTCCGTCAGGCAGAAGCAGTCCTGCAGGAGCTCCGTAAGGGTTTTCAGTCTGGCGTCCGCGCGCAGAACTGCCAGAATATTCAGAAAGCGCTGTGCTTTTTCACTCTGGTTTTGAGCAAGCGCATCATAGATGCACCCCTCCCGGCATTCTGAGCGAATACCGGCCAAATCGTCCGCCGTAAAGCCGAACAGCGGACTTGCCAGGACCGAAAGGAGCGGAATATCCTGCCGGGGATTTGCCACCGTGCGCAGCAGGGCAACGGCTGTGCTCACCTCCGGTGTGTCCATCAGGCCCGTACTGCTGCCCATTGCGCAGCGGATTCCCGCGCGCTCCAGCGCTTTTGAAAATGGTTCTCCCATCGTGCTCGGTGAACGCAGAAGAATCACAATATCATCCGGCGTCACAGGGCGCAGGCGATCTCCGTCCCGTACCGCTGTGCCTGCAGACAGCATCTCCCGGATCCGTTCTGCCGTGAATACCGCTTCCTTTTCATAGGACTCTCCGTCGGCAACATCCAGCACATACAGCTCTGCAGCCGCATCCCCCAGCGGAACATGGGGGACGCCCTCCCGCAGTGCCTCCGCCTCACCATATTCCAGTCCGCCTACCTGCATGCTCATGCAGGACCTGAATACGTCATTGATGCAGGAAATTACCTCCGGACCGGAGCGGAAGTTGTGGCTGAGCATAATTTTTCTGCCTTCTCCCGGCTTTGCCTCATCGGCACCTGCAAAATCCCGATACTTCTTCAGGAATATCTGCGGGTCTGCCAGTCGGAACCGGTAAATCGACTGCTTCACATCCCCGACCATAAAGCAGTTGCCCCGGTCAGCGGTAAGCGCCGAAAAAATTGCATCCTGCACACCGTTGGAGTCCTGATATTCATCCACCAGGATTTCCCGAAAACGCGTGCCGATCTCCCTCGCCGCCGCAGTCCGCCCGGTACGGTTTTCCCCCAGCAGCAAGGTGAGCATGTTATGCTCCAAATCACTGAAATCCAAAATATGTCGGCTCCGCTTTGCCGCTGCATATACCTCCCCGAACCGGCGGACAAGCCACACGATTCCCTTGGCAGCCCCGGCTGACCCGCGCAAATCGGAAATCACCTGCTGCGAATCGTTCGTAAACGATCTCATGTACCTGTCAAGCCCATCCTTGCAGGCTTTTCTGATTCCCTTTACCTTGTCAGCAAGGACGGGATCATATTTTTTCCCGGTGAAACGGAGCGTTCCAAAGTCAATTGCCTTCCTTGCGTAAATTTCATCCCATGTGGTGCTGCTGCGCAAAAACTTCAGCTGCTCAACCAAGGCAGCAATGTTGGCAGCCTGCTTCTCCATGCCTTCATCTCTGCTCATTCTCTGCAGGCATTCACTCAATGCTGCGATCTGCAGATCCAGCCAGGAAAAAAGGTCCTCCATCAGGTAGCTGCCCCAAATGGTGTCGGCAGCATCCGCTGCGTCCTCCAGCTGCACATGTCTCAGGCAGTCATCCAGCCACTGTTCCGGGTTTAAGTGGCATCGCGCGGCGTCATAAACCTTCTGCACAACATCCGGTATTGCGCTGTCATTTCTGCCAACGCCCTGAGAATCCACAAAGGCCTGGAAATTTTTCTCTGCATCCGGGTCACTGTAGGCCTGGTCCATCAGGTCCTTTAGTATGAGGTTCCGAATTTCCTCGCATTCCGTCTCATCCGCCACGCGGAAATCAGCCGGTAAATCAATTTTATAGGCATATTCCTTTAATACTGCCGCGCAGAACCCGTGGACCGTTGAAATCTGTGCCAGGAACAGGCTCTGCATCTGGCGCTGCAGGTGCCTGTTCTCCGGCTCCTGGGCGATTCTCTGGGTGAGCTTTGCCGCAATCTTGCCCCGAAGCTCCATTGCCGCCGCCTTTGTATAGGTAATAATCAGGAATTCATCCAGATTTGCCGGGTCTTCTTCGTTCGTCAGATAGTCCATCAGCCGGTCTACCAGAACCTTTGTCTTTCCGGATCCGGCAGCCGCGCTCACAAGCAGCATTCCTCCCCGGTTATGAACCGCCTGATACTGTGCCGGTGTTAACTGCTCAGCCATTGTGAACCTCCTCTTCCACGCGACTCCAGAACTCCTCTGCTGTCATCTTTTTATAATTTCTCCTGCCGGGTACATTCCCACTGTGGCATACGGAACCATAGGGGCAGAACCGGCATGCGTCGTGGCTGCTGCCGCGGGTATAAGGATTGGGTTCCACATTCCCGGAAGCAATTTCCTCTACCAGCTTCCCGAGCACCCGGAACACGTGTTTTTCCAGCAGCCGCATCTGCTCGCGGCTTGCCAGGTCCCCGGTGACCGTGCCATCCTTATTCTTTTTCAGGGGGAGGCGGCCTCGCTCCCCATTGGGCTCCATGGCATCCAGCACGTCCCTGTCATCCAGAAGAAGCCCCTTTCGCTTCCACTTTCCCCGCCGTTCCTTTTCGATTTTCTCGGCATCCGCCGCACCGTCAAGGGTAACATATGGTACCCGCGCCGGGAAATACTGAACTCCCGCCGGGACCGGGTGAGACCCCAGCAGGGCATCCCCCCGCTCTTCCAGGGCGAAGAGATACAGCAGCATCTGCAGACCGACTCCGTTGAAGATATCGCAGTAGTCGAACTCCTTCGCCCCCGTTTTGTAATCCACAACCCTGAAATACAGACTGCCCGGACTTTGCCAGATATCCACCCGGTCCACAAATCCCCGCAAAACCGCACGGATTGCCTCGTTTGGGATCTCAATCGGCGGCATGGCAGCTTCCGCGTCTGTTCCGAAGGACACTTCAAATGCCTTCGGCTGAAAGCCGGAGGACTGCAGTTCCCCCCACAGTTCCTCCACGACCATATCCAGTTCCTGCAGATTTCGCCGGAACAGATACTCCATTCGCTCCGACTGTACCCGGCTGAAATGCTGCTGTGTGTACTGGTGTGAGTATTCATGCGCGAGCTCCAGCGTGTCTGCCATGCTCACACTGGGGAAGCCGCCCCTGTCTCGGACGGCACGGGCAGTTTTTTCCAGCACACTGTGCACATAGCTGCCGAACTCTGCCGGGTCAACAGTAGCCTCCTTCCGTTCCTTTGCGCGCAGACCATAATCCAGGAAATAGGACAGCCGACACTCCGCCTGTTTGTCTACCCGGGATGCAGAAAGCATCAGACTATTCCCGTAGAGCTTTTGAATATTTTTCCTGCTGACGGCACCCAGCTGAAATTCTGCCCGATGCAGCATTCGCGCATAATCATCGGCTGCGCCGAGCTCCTGCGCCAGTTCCTCCTGATGCCACTGTGCCAAAAAGGCGCCGGTCCGGGCCGCATCCGCATCCGCAAGGCCAACTTTATCATCGGCAGGCTGCTCTCCCCCTGTCAGCTCTGCCAGTCTTCGGCAGACAAAGGACGGCTGTTTTCCGGAGTACAGCACCTCCACTGACTCAACTGCTCCGCAAAACACGCCATAGATTTCCGCGAACTCTGCCTGAACGCCTTCCAGGGCACCGCCGGTAAGCGGGACACCCAGCTGCCGCAATGCAACCCGCTCCTGGTCCGTCAAAACCCCTGTGCTGCCGGAATAGGCAGGCAAATTTCCCTCCTGCGCGCCGATCAGGATCAAGTGCTTCTGGCTGTGGCAGCGCATGGAGGATATGGGTCCGAATTGAACCACATCCAGCACCGGCGGAATTGTACCCACATCGTACTGGCTCAGCAGGAGCTTTAACAGTCTGACAAAATGCTCCGCCTCCCAGTGGGTCTGCCCAAGCACATCATGCATCTGCTCCAATGCGGAAACCAGAATTTCCCACAGCTGGTCCAGTATCTGTGCATCCCGGCCGCTGCCGGTGCTCTCCATTTCATCCGCCAGCTGCTCCAGGCGGCGCTCCATATGCACATCCTCCAGGAATGCACAAAGAGCCTCTACCTGCTGCGCAAGGCAAATGGATTGCTGAAATCCCCGCCGCAGATTTTCCAGCGGCGCAATCATTTCTTTTCGGGCAGCATTCAGGTTTTCCAATCGATTCATGACATCCTGTGTCATTTCCTGCCGCAGACCATCCGGGTGATTTTCCCATTCCTTCAGCCACTGCATTCCGCGGATATCCCAGATCACCGCATAATTTTCCAGCAAATCGCCGGTATCCGGGTCTACCCCCGACAAGGGCGAACGCATGTAGGCCAGGACACTGCGCTGCTCATATCCGCTTAAAACCGCATCCAGCGCCGTAAGTACCGTTGCAATCATGCTCTTCTGAAGAATATTTTCCGTTCCGGACTGGTAAACGGGAATATGCATCTGGGAAAAGATATATTTCACCAGGCACTGGTACTGGCTCATATTTGCACATACGACGGAGATATCCCTGTACCTGCAGCCGGACGAAACAAGGGTACGCACCCGATGTGCTGCCTGAGTCACCTCGGCCCATGGCGAATCGGCAAGATACACTGCCAACCTCTCCGCCGGAATACTTCCCTGCCGAATTGCCCCCTGAAAGAGCGCAGCACGCATGCCCGCAAGTGCATCCTCCCGCGCCGGTATTTCCTCAAGGTTTACGGGAACATTCAGCCGCTGTGCCATGCGGTAAAGCTCTGATGCCGTCTCCCCTGCCTTCTCAAAGGCAAGAAGATGGGAGCCGATGCTGTCACAGTTTAAGCTTATCGTAACACTGCTGCTGCAGCAAATCAGGTGCTCCAGAATTGCCATATGCTGGCGTGTAAAATCCGGGAACCCGTCAATATAGAAAACATGCTGTGCGGCAAAGTCTCCGTCCTCCAGCTGCTCTAAGAGCCATGTCATCTGATCCCGCGGGTCGCATTTGATATGGCTGCAGATGCCGTCGTAACTTTCCATCAGCATGGAAAGCTCCTCCAGCTTTTGTGCGAGGCTTCCGGCAGTCTGCTCCGAGGCGGACTTTAAATCCTGTGAACTGATGCAGCAGCGCTTAAATTCATCCACAGCACTCACAAGGTCTGCCAGGAACTCCGGCTTCGTCTCTACCGACGCATAGGCCTTCAGCCTGCTGGAAAGCTGACCGGCCGCTGCCGCCATTGCCACGATTCGACCGCCGCTGTCAAGGCACTCTATTGTGCTGCTGCCGGCCTTCTCCGCTGCTCTGCGTGCAAGGCGCGTAAAAGAGAGCACCTCCGCATAGCGGCTGGCAGTATCCCCGGCCGTGCTGCAGAGGGCACGCTCCATTTCATGGCTGATCAGTTCCGGAACCATGAGAATGCAATTTTCCCTGCGCTGCTTTACATCTCCCGCCAGGCGCCGGAGAATCTCAGTCCTGTTTTGCGTCCAGTCTGTTCCTATTAAAAGGTTCAGCATATGGCCATTCCTCCCGTTCAAAAACATATTGCGCAAGCGCTGCTTGTGCCGCTGCGAAAATATTTGTCAATTATTCACATTTTGATATTTCTTTGTGATACAATATGCACAGATGTGTCTGCTGCCTTTACATTACGGAATAAGAGGATCCTCGGATGAGAAACAAGAGTCATGCTCTGATGGGACAAATTCTCCTGCGCGAATATCTTCCGGACATTCCCCGCAGGCAGGCAAAGCTTTTCCTGCTGGGCTGCACCGAGCCGGATAAGAACCCCGCCACCTATCTGAAGGGCTCCCTGCGGGCACAGTGGATGCGGGGGCACAATTACGGAAATTCCAGCCGGTATATGGCACGGCTGGCAATGCGTCTGGAGAAAAAAAGCGTTTATTCCGCATGGGACTACTATTGTCTGGGAAAGCTGATTCACTACACAATGGATGCTTTTACCTTCGCCCACGACGCGCGCTTTGCAACGAATCTGTCTGTACACCGGGCATATGAGCGGCAGCTTCAAAATTATTTTCTGACACATATTCCATACTGGACTGTTCCGTCAGAAAGCTTTGACGGTTCCCCGGTGGCTTTGATCCGGCAAATGCATGTCGCCTACGCCCGGTCGCCGGGATGTATCAAAACAGATACGGAATACGCTTTTCGCGCTTGCTGCACCCTGATGTGCAGGCTTACCGCACCGCCGCGGCAGGACAGCTTTCTATGATGCAATTATACACGATTCACTGCAGGATGCAAAGGGAAAATCCCCTGTCCGCACCAGCAGTAAAAGGCACCTGCACATGCCCTCACCGAGTTGAAAATTTGACTTGAAATGCAGGACGGCATGGGCTAGAATGTGGGAGCAAACGAGATATGGAGGATATTGGCTTTGGATTATGATGTGATCATTGTCGGGGCAGGCCCCGGAGGCATCTTCGCCGCATATGAACTGGAAAAGAAGCGCCCGGAGATGAAGGTTGCTATTTTTGAGGCAGGGTACACGCTTGCCAAGCGGCACTGCCCTATTGACGGAGTAAAAATCAAAAGCTGCATTGGCTGCCGCACCTGCTCCATTATGAGCGGCTTTGGCGGTGCCGGCGCTTTTTCGGACGGAAAATACAACATCACGAATGACTTCGGCGGCACGCTCTATGAGCATATCGGCCGCAAACAGGCAATTGAGCTGATGCACTATGTGGATGAAATCAATATGTCCCACGGCGGTGCCGGAACAAAGCTCTACTCCACCACAGGCACCGATCTGAAGAAAAAATGCATGCAGAACAAGCTGAAGCTGCTGGATGCTTCTGTGCGGCACCTGGGTACCGATATCAATCTGATCGTTCTGGAGCAGCTGTACGATGAGCTGAAGGAAAAGGTCGATTTTTATTTTGAGTCTCCCGTGTCAAGCATCGAGGTAACAGAGGGGGGCTATGATGTCCTCGTCGGTGAGAAGCGCTTCACCTGCCGCAATCTGATTGCGTCCGTAGGACGCAGCGGGAGCAAGTGGATGGAAAAGGTGTGTCGGGATTTAAACATCGCCACCAGCTCCAACCGTGTCGATCTGGGCGTGCGCGTGGAGCTGCCTGCAGTCATTTTCTCCCACCTGACCGATGAACTGTATGAAAGCAAGATCGTCTACCGCACGGAAAAATTTGAAGACAACGTGCGCACATTCTGCATGAACCCTCACGGAATCGTGGTCAACGAAAATACCAACGGCATCATTACCGTAAACGGCCACAGCTATGAGGATCCCGCAAAACAGACGGAAAACACAAACTTTGCACTGCTTGTGGCCAAGCATTTTTCCGAGCCCTTTAAGGACAGCAATGGCTACGGCGAGAGCATCGCGCGGCTGTCCAATATGCTGGGAGGCGGCGTAATTGTGCAGCGGTTTGGCGACCTGGTCCGCGGGCGCAGGAGCACCGTCAAGCGCATAGAGGAGGGTCTGGTTCGCCCCACTCTGGCGGCTACACCCGGCGACCTGAGTCTGGTGCTTCCGAAGCGGATCCTGGACGGCATTATCGAAATGATCTATGCGCTGGATAAAATTGCCCCCGGAACAGCCAACGATGACACCCTTTTGTACGGCGTAGAGGTCAAGTTCTACAATATGGAAGTGGAACTGGACGAGAACCTGGAGAGCTGCCATAAGGGGCTGTATGTAATCGGCGACGGCTCCGGCGTCACCCACTCTCTGTCCCATGCTTCCGCCAGCGGCGTACATGTGGCAAGAAGGATTGCGGAAACCATATAATACGGCACCGCGCAATTTGCAAAAAATACCGGCCCCCGGTTTTGAGATGATCATCCCATCTCAAAACCGGGGGCTGAAAATTTAATGCGGTCCCTTTTTCGCAAGGCACTATCCTTGCATTTTCCCGCACAGATCAGAATTCCAGCGTGTCTACCTCAGGAAGCAGGCAGGCTAGCTGCTTCCTGCACTCGGCAATGCGTGCGGGGCTTGTGGGCGAAACTCTTCGGATCGCGCGGCGGAGCATCCTGGCATAGCCGATCACCTTCGCCTTATTCTCTACAGAGCGGACAGTCGCTTCCTCCTGAGTGCCCAGATATTTCTGCAGAGAAAGCTGCCAGAAGCGCTGGGAGGTTTCAAAGGGGAATCCGTAGAACGCCATAGATTCCTGGGGATCAACCTGCGCCATGCCCACATAGGAATTATACATGAAGGCCAGCTCAAAAATCGGATGTCCCGTTGCAATTGTATCCATGTCAATGAGAATCGTCTCATCATTTTGCAGCAGGATATTGTTGGTATGGTAGTCGCCGTGCAAAAGATTCCGGCTGTTCGGAAGCATCTGCACAAGGTGCCTCAGCTTTTCGTACTGATCTGCCGGCAGATGATCCTGCAAAAAATCCACCCATTCCAGCATCTGCGCCTTCATCTCAGGCAGCAGCCCCGGCTCTACCGTGATTCCATGCACATGCTTTATGGTATCGATATAGTAATCAACCACCTGCTCCATACTTGCCGAATCTCCCCTTAAAAGCTTTGTAAGGGAGGTCGCGTTCAGCATCTCGGTCAATGTGCCGTAACCGTCTCCGATGCGGACGATACCGTATGGAAGGGCCGTATTTACGCCAAGGACAAAGGCAGTGCGCGCGTTTTTTCGCTCCTGCTCTATTTCCGGCAGGGCGTCCGGATTATAGTAAACCTTTACTACCGTCTCCGGGTCATAGCGGTAGACAGCGCCATTGGAGCCCTTTGCAATAAACTCGCAGCCGTCCACGCTGATTCGCGGATACGCCTTTTCAATTTTCATCATGTCGGTAAAACCGGTCATCTCAAAAATCTGGTATACCTCCGGTGCCGCATTGATGATCGCGAGCTTTGGCTCCTCCCGCAAAATGCGCATGATCACGCGCAGTCCCGCACTGGAAATATACGTCAGAGTGTCCGCATCCAGCACGGTGGGCATGCCGGGATTTTCTTCGCAAATTTCCCGGATTTCCGTCTCAGCCGCTGGGGCATTCGCCGCGTCAATTCTCCCGGAAAGATCAATATACAAGATGCCTTTGTTGATTCGGAATATCATGGTTCCCGTTCCTCCCCAAAAATTGTTCGAATCAGCCTGTCATAGTCTTTCCATGCAAGTGTGTCCTTCAGATCTGCAAGGGAATTTGCAATGCTGCGGTAATACCAGTGCTGCTCGTGGGGATCCGATTCATTAAATCCGTGGCTCCACAGTTCATCTCCATATTCTACCCACATGGGATAAATGGCGCGGAGATTTGCCAGCTTATCCCCAAGGAAAAGCATCTTTATCTCTATGTCGTCCGTGTGCCCCAGCTTCTCCACTGACTCCGACTTGCGTATTTTCCATGTCTGATCTGCCGGAAGGTTTTCGCGCTTATCCTCCGTGTCGGCACTGACAAGCTCCGCAACGCGGCTTCCAAATTCCGACTCTACCTTCTCAATCGTAACGGGTGTATCCTCCACCACGTCATGCAGCACCGCTGCCGCAATGACTTCCTGCCTGTCCGTCAGTGAACCGACAATGGAAGCAGCCTCCATGGGGTGTAGAATATAGGGGATCGTGGAAAATTTTCTGTGCATTCCGTTGTGTGCGCAGGTGGCAAATACAATTGCACGGCCTACAAGATCCAGTTCTGTCGGCTCCTGCCTGACTTCAGTATTTTTCATTGGTTGTTCCTCTCCAGCTTCTTTGTCATAATCAGTCTGTTTTCTCCGTTTTCTCTGGAGTACTCCACGCTGTCCATTGTCTTTTTGATGATAAATATTCCAAGGCCGCCAATCTCCCGCTGCTCTGCAGGCACTGTAAGCTCCGGGTCAGCCTTTTGCAGCGGGTTAAATGCAATTCCCTTATCGGAAACGCAGAACACGGCCGTTCCCGTCTCCGGGCTGATGTCAACGGAGATCTTTGCTTCTCCCTCCCCCTCCGGATAGGCATAGTCCGCTACATTTACAAATGCCTCCTCCATGGCAACGCACAGAGCCGTCTGCATCTTTACGCTGCAGCCTGCCTTCTCCAGGGCTTCTTCTACAAAGGAAAGCATCTCCTCGATGTTTTCCTTTTGGGCCGCAAATATTCGTTCAAGCATGTTCGGCACTTCCTTTAAATTCCAGCAGCAGCATGGTAATGTCATCGTACTGCGGCGCGGTACCGGCAAATTCACGAAGCTCCTCCTGCAGGGCCGGCAGGATCTCACACAGCGGGCAGGTGCCGCGGTCATTCAGGAAGCTGCACAGGCGCTCCTCTCCGTAGAGCTGCTGCTGTGCATTCGCGGTCTCCGTTACGCCGTCGGTATACAGGAAAAGCCTGTCCCCTGGGGAAATTGTCAGCTCACTCTGCGTATATTTTGCATTCTCCATTCCGGCAAGGACAAATCCTGTGCGTCCCCGCAGATACGCAAATGCGCCGTCTTTCTTTTTTAAAAGGGGCGGGTTGTGCCCGGCATTCACATATGTGAGCTTTCCGGTAGACAGTTCAAGCACGCCTGTCCATGCCGTCACAAACATTCCGGCATCGTTGCCGTCGCACAGCATCCGGTTTACCCTGCAAAACACCTCAGCAGGCTGCATCCCCGTCTGCATATAATTCTTGACAAGGGTTTTGGCGATCACCATAAACAGCGCCGCCGGTACCCCTTTTCCGGATACATCCGCAACGCTTACCGCCAGATGATCCTCATCAATCATATAGAAATCATAGAAATCCCCGCCAACCTCCCGCGCAGGATGCATGACCGCATAAAGCTCAAATTCCCTGTGGTCTGGAAAGGGCGGAAAAATGCATGGCAGCATGTGTGCCTGAATATCCGACGCGATACTCAGGTCCGCATTGATCCGCTCTTTTTCCTCTGTAACCTTCTTTAAATTCTGCACATACTGATCTAAGTCCCGCGCCATTGCAATATAGGAGCGTGCCAGCATGCCAACCTCTGTCGAGTCCTGTGCATAGGCACCGCAGAAGGAAACCAGCTGCTTTCTTCGGTCATCCGTTGCAGGCTCGGAATAGAATTCCTGGGCTACCTGGGCAAGATGCTCTATCGGTCTGGAAATTTTTTCCTCCGTAAAGCGCATAAATCCGATGGAAAGAGCAAAATATACATTCAGTGCCAGGGTTTCAAAAAGGTAGATTCCTCCTAGGATTCCGATGCCGCTGTTGCTTCCGTATCGGTCCGTCAGATAAACGGAAATGCCGACCAGGGTGCAAATGCAAAGTCCGGTTACGATCGTATTAATAATCATCCGCTCATTCATAGAAAAGTGAATGACTTCTTTTGGTTTTCCCGCTTTCAGGTTCTCAAGTCTGGCGTGCAGAAAATTCCCGAGAATTAAAATCGGGGCGCCGAATAAAAGCCCTGCATCAAAGCTGTTGATCAGCAGATAAAGATTGTCCGCAGAAAACAGCGAGGCAATGCGAAAGCCGGTATTCAAAATTCCCGAGCAGATAACGGTCAGCACCGCATCTGCCGCCAAAACCGCGCTGAACTGCAAAACATGCGCCACGCTGTCCAGCCTGAACTCGGCGCCGCTCCGATTCTTGTCAATTCTCCCGCGCAAAAAATACGCAACCATTGCGTATACCGCCTGCAGCAGGCTATCCAGCACGGCATACAGCAGCTCATACCCGGAAAGTTTGTCACAGACAAAATTGCCCATTGCACAGCCGATCGCCGCAGGCCAGCCGAATACCATCCCCAACACCGGTGTAAATGCCGCTGCCGGGCGCATCTGCGTAATCTCAGAGGCCGCCACCCAAAGCTTAAACGGCAGCGTAAGGAGTATAAAGAAAACGAAATTGGCAATTACCACCAGCAGTACTGCCTTCGCTTTGTTGATTCTCTGCTTCACAGAAATATTTTCCTCCCGCTGAATATGCTTAAAATCAATGTCATTTTACGACAGGATAGGGCATTTTTCAAGGGAGAATTATCATATGGAAGCATCAGTGCAGTGCCGCATAACGAAGCAGGAGCAATTTCTGGAAATTACGTCTTGAATCAGCATCCGGAACTCGAAGGAATACTGCATACATTTTGAGTTTCACATACTGCAAAACCGAGGCAGCAGATTGGGTGAACAGCACAGACAAAGTATGCGGTGTTGCCTTAGGGCAATACCGCTGGGTTCGTCTGCGGCCTTCACCGGATCTTTTGCC
>CAVIFH010000024.1:0-12670 GCA_963641615.1 bacterium
CTTCGTTTTCTGAACTTTGTCTTGAGACAAAATCTCTCGGTGAATGCTCTTGCCTTGTTATGCGGCATTGCCGATTATCTTTACGGCTCTCGCCGAAAGAACACAAAGTCAGCCCACCAGTGCGCCGTCCGTTCCGCCCTTATTCATGCCGTGGCGCATGACCATAAACAGGATAAAGGACGGAATCAGGGAGATGGTCACTCCCGCAAGCACCAGCTCGTAATTGGTATCCTCCCAGGAGTTCAGCTTCGTGATGCCCACCATCACCGTGCGCATATTGGGGGAGCTTGCCGTCACGATCAGCGGCCACAGGTAGGCATTCCACATGGTGATAAAGCTCTGCACAAACAGTGTGGTAAGAACCGGCCTGCAGATCGGCAGCAAAATCGTGAGGATATACCGGATATCGCCGCAGCCGTCAATCATGGCGGCATAGCGCAGGTCCTTGGGGATCGCCATAAATTTCTGGCGAAGCATGAACATCTGGCTGGCACCCACAAAGGAAACGATGATCATGCCAAGGTAGGTGTTCAACAGGCCCATTCTGGAAACAGTCTGATAATTCGTCACCAGAATGGTATCCCCGGGGATCATCATGGTCCCCAGAATCAGGACAAAGCAGAAATTTTTTCCTTTAAACTCATAGTGGGTCAGGGCGAAGGCGGCGCAGACCGCGAAAATCAGGCGGATCACCGTGCCGGACATGGCCATAATAAAGGAATTGAGCATATACCGCAGCAGCGGCGCCTGATGCAGGGCATCCCGGAAATTCTCGATGTACCCGAAGCTGTTCGGAAGCAGCTTGGAGGAAAAGAACTCGGCAGGGGTCTTAAATGCCCCCAAAATGCAGTAGACAACCGGGAATATGATGATCAGGCCAAGAGCAATCGCGGCGATCGAAACAACCGCGTCCCCAATGGCGCGTTTTTTCTGTGTCTTCATTACTGGTAGTACACCTTCTTCCGCTCAACGATCAGCGAGGCAATGGTGAATACCAGTGTCAGGGTAAAGGCGACCAGAGACACCACCGCCGCCAGGGAATAGTTGGAGCTGCCGTAGCCGGAGGCAAACATCATGTACATCAGCGTGGTGCTTGTGCGGGACGGGCCCCCTTGGGTGATGATAATCATGGGGCCGGAGGTCATCATGGCGAGAACCGTATTGGTGCAAAGCACATAGAAAACGGTAGAGGAAATCAGCGGAAGCTCCACCTTGAAGAGTCTCGTGAAGAATCCCGCTCCGTCCAGATCCGCCGCCTCCAGAATGTGCTTCGGAATCGCCCGAAATGCGGACTGAAACAGGAGAAAATCGAACCCGATGCCCATCCAGACGGTCAGAATGATGCAGGTATACAGGGCAGTGTCCCGGCTCTCAAACCACCCCAGCTTCAATCCGAAAAAGGCGTTGATAAACCCCAGCGTCGGGCTGAACATGGACTTAAAAATCATGCAGGCTGCGGACATGGAAATGGACATGGGGAGGGTAAACATGGTCTCATATACCGGGCTCAGCTTCCGCCTCTTCATGGAAATTCTCGCCAGCGTAATGGTGATCAGCAGGGTGCAGGGCACATTGATGGCCGTAAGCAGAAGGGTATTTTTCAGTGCCTTCGCGAAGTCGCTGCGCTTAAACACACGGATGAAATTCTGAAGCCCAACAAAGCTCCGAATCTCCCCCTTGTCATTGACGGAGCAGACACTGTAGAGAACGGTCTTGAAAAAAGGATAATAGACGAATAAAACAGAAAAAATCAGAATCGGTGCCAGAAACGCAGCGATTTTCAGCCGCTTCCGGGTTCTTGCAATGCGGGCTTCCCGCCGCACGCCGGTACGCACAGATTCCGGAATGGTTACGCTTTCCAAATGCAGATTACCCCCTGAGCGGCCTCCCAGATCCGGCCGTCTTTGGTGCAAAGGTTAAAATGGAACATTACGCATTTATCAGTAACACGAAAAGCACTGTTTGTCAAGAAAGGTTTTTGTAAAGTTCTCGTACATGTTTTGTAATATTTGGGGAATTCCCACAGACAGATTTTATCTTGGGCAGAGATTTCCGCCTGCTTTCACAAAATCCGGCAGTCTGACGCCAAATTTTACGATTCACGGCTTGCGGATTTTACAATTCGGATTTATACTTGATTTTGATAAATGATTTCTATCTTGGAAGGGATCGTATGCTATGAAGCGAAGAATGAATAATATTTTCCGGCGGGACGGCCGGGCGTTTGTTCTGGCGATGGATCACTCCGCGCAGATGTACTCTCCGGATTTAAAGGATCCCGGGCACATCATTCGGGAGTGCGCAGCAGGGGGCGTGGATGCTTTCCTGACCACCTACGGCATTATCAAGGGCTTCCAGGCTGATTTCGGAAATGCCGGCATCATTATGCGCGCGGACGGCGGGGCATCCATGATCCGCAAACCCCAGTCTCCGCTGGATCTGTTATACAGCGCCGAGGACGCGGTGCGCGTCGGGGCAGACGCAATGCTGTGCATGAGCCAGCCGGGAGCGCAGACCAACGAGCACTCCCTGAAATATCTGGCGAAGCTGGCGGCGGACTGCGAAAAATACGCCCTGCCTGTCTGTGCCGAGGCACTGCCCTACGGCTTTGAACGCCCGGAGGGAATTGACACCCGCACCATTGACCTGATGAGCTTTGCCTGCCGGCAGGCGGCGGACTTCGGCGCGGATTTCGTTAAATCGGAGTATGTCGGCGGGGAAGCATTCCGGCAGGTTGCGGAGAACTGCTATGTGCCGATTCTGGTCCTGGGCGGCGGAAAAGCAAAGGAGCTGGAGGATATCTTTGCGCACATCCGTGCGGCAATGGACAACGGCGCCAGGGGCGTAATTATGGGGCGCAACATTGTCCGGCATGAAAACGTCGGTGCCGTCTGCGCCGCAATTGCGGCAATCATTCACGATGACGCTTCCCCGGAGGATGCCTTGAAAATCATGAAGGGCTAAAGGAGAATTAAGATCATGTCAATTAAAATTCGTACCGCGGCGGTAACCGGCCTTAAGAAAGTAGAGCTCCTGGAGCTGGAGACGCCGGACCTGATGCCCGGTGAGGTTCTGGTAAAAATTCACGCGGTGGCTCTGTGCACCCTGGAGCAGCGCATTTTCCGGGGTGAGGTGAAAATGCCTCTTCCCTGCACCGGCGGACACGAGGCCTCCGGAGAGATTGCCTCCATCGGGCCGGGGGTAAACACGAAAAAGTGGGCTGTCGGCGACCGGGTCGCCGTCCGGCTGCTGTATAACTGCGGAGAGTGCTACTATTGCCGCACCGGACGCACGAACATGTGCGAGCGCTCCCAGAAGAAGCCCGTGCGCCAGGGTCTGCTGGTGGGGCCCGGAGGACTGTGCGACTACGTGATTGTAAACAGCTCTGCCCTCTTCAAGATTCCGGATACCCTCTCCTACGAGGAGGCAAGCCTGACCGAGCCTCTGGCCTGCGTCGTTCACTCCGTCAACCGGGCAGACATTCGCCTGGGTGAGGACGTGGTGGTCATCGGCGGCGGCATTATGGGCCAGAATCACGTAATGCTGAGCAAACGCCGGGGTGCCCGGGTTATCCTGAGCGAGGTGGACCCGGAGCGCCGTGCCCTGGCGGAAAAGCTTGGGGCGGACATCACATTTAACCCCATGGAGCAGGACGCCGTCGAATTCGTCAAGAATCTCACTGACGGCCGGGGCGCAGACGTGGTCTTCAACACCACCGCGGTGCCCTCCGTTGTGCCCCAGGCCATTGCCATGGTGGGCAAAGCCGGGCGGATGATCCAGTACAGCTCCATGCACCCGGATGCCCCCGTCCCCGTTTCGCCCCAGATGCTCCACGGGAACGAAATCATACTGACCGGCTCCATCAGCCCGGACAATGAGGATTTCTTCACGGCAAACCGGCTGCTGTGCAGCGGCATCGTAAGCGTGAAGGATCTGATCGCCAAAACCTTCCCCTTCCGGGATGCCCAGGCGGCATTCGAGGCCGCCATCACACCGGGCACCTTCCGCGTGATCATCACGGATTGATTTTACAAAAATCAGTCTCATTGGATATACTGTGCCCCATTCAGATTTGCCTTAACGCACAGCGCGGCAGGATATTTTGTGTATCCTGCCGTGCTGTTTTTTGTTGGTGCGTATCTGAAGTCAGCTTGAAAAGTCCATTCTTTCCCAGTGCCCATTCTTTTTGGAGCCAACGCGCTGAATCATTTTCAGCTCCTGAAGCTTTTGCACAATCTTTTTCACTCCGCTCAAGCTCAGCCCAACTGCGCCTGCAGTCTCCTTCAATGTCGCTGTTGGGTTTTCAAGCAGAAAACGGTATACACGTTCCTGATTCTCGGTAATATTGGCTCTCCCCTGCTCCTGCATTCTTCTCACGGATACCGAATCCGGTTCGAAGGCGAATCTGATGGTTACTCTCAGTAACCTGTCATCAAAAGAAAAGGCTTCTTTTCCACAGGCTGATACAATTGTCGGAATTCCGTGTCCACTTTGTTCCGAGTAATCCGCAAGAATAAACAATGTCAGCAACGCCTTGTTTATCGGTTTGCTTACTCCCTGAAAAAATCCATCCTTTGAAAGGTCATAGGGTAGTCCCCCGTATGAAACGATTTCTATTCGATCGTCAAAAATATATACTGCCGGTGGAATCCTTTCATTCCACGAATTGTGAAGGCATGCATTAATCCACGCTTCACGGAATGCGTCCATCGGAAACAGTTTCTCTTCTTTGCGGGCGCTGTCCGAGAGGTCTACACGCGTTTGATTGAAGACCTTTATATAATCCATTACCTGTTTCACGGTAATCAGCAAACACTGTTCTCCAAATTCTGTACGCTCAGACATTGCAGATTTGTCTTTCCCTGAAAATTTAACAACTTTGATGCTCGTCTTATTCTGGTCCGAAAGCAGATACGCCATAAGATTGTATTTTTCATCAGCATTCAACAGCCCATAGTTTTTCAGCGCAGATCGATTATCCGCTACGTGAACCCCGTGTCCGGCAAGCAGCGTAACCAACTGTGAAAATGTTAATTTCTGATTTTCAGATTCTATTTGTTTAATAAGGTCAGCGTCCCCTGCGGCAAGCATTTTGCGGAGCATTTCATTGCTGACACTTTCATCAGCCGATGCGTTTCGTACATAATATCTTCCGTCACAGGAGTACGGAATATTACTGCCGGTAGCAGAAACAGAAACATATGTTTTCCCACTCTCGGAAGTATACTCTTTTATGCTGGCAAGAATTTGCGGCTCAACTATATCTCGAATGCGATTTCTTACGTCGAGAAGGGTCTTTTTTCCAATTGTTATGCCTTTTACATTGCCTGAATCATCAACGCCAAAATAAACAGTCCCCCGACCATTTCGGTTTAGCATTGCTGTCAAAGACTTTATTCCCTTGTCAAGCTGTCCAAGACTTTCCTTGAATTCCACATACTCGTTCTCGTTTCCAAGATTCATAATCAGGTTCACTCCTTCCTGCTGCTTTAAAGTATAACGCAAAGTCTACTTAAAGTCTACTGTTAAAGTCTACTGTTAAAGTCTACTTTTTGATTTTTCCTCATCGGCAGGCCGTACTCGCTTTTTGCCGCAGTCCAGGCATTGGTCACATCCGGTTTCCTTGCTCATCGCTCTTCTCCTGTTGTATGACGAACTGCAATATATTTCTGATTTCGGCTATTGGACTTACCCGGAACTGTCAGCCGGAGTTCTCCTGTCTCCGGCATTGGCTTCAGATATGCTTTCAGAAAATATGCTTTGTTTTTCATCCCGCAGGCTTGCATCAATTGTTCGCGCATCTGATGGGCATCGAGGCACAGAGAAACAATCTTACTCTGAATATCTTTATCTGGAGTGTTGACTGGTACGGTAACTGGAGCGGTACCGCCTAAGTTATCGTTCTCATCTTCAATTGTACGATAGAAAACAACCACAAACCCGGACTTTAAAGTCCCAATCCGGCATCGTCACAAGCAAGCCCAGTGGTAATAATTTCGGCGGCAGAGATGATTCCCTGCCGCCGAATAATTTTCAGCGTTTGCCGAAATACATATAGTAGTCGCACTTGATCATGCCGTTGTAAAGCTTGCGTTTCTTGTCGGCCCGGCGGCCAAAATAGTGCTCAAACTCCGGCTCAGAGGTAATGACATATTTTTTCCACCCGTCGGCGTATTTCAGGTGCCTGCCAAGCTGGGCATAAAGCCGCTGGGCACTCTGCTGCTCCAGCATTCGCTGCCCGTAGGGCGGGTTGCAGATGAAGATGCCCTCGTCGCAGGGCAGGCTCATCTGGGTCGCGTCGCCGTCCTTAAATGTGATCAGCCGGTCGACTCCTGCCTTCTTTGCGTTTGCCATGGAGAGGGACACACATTTGGGGTCGTTATCAGAGCCGAGAATGCGGTAAGTGCCCCGGAATTCCTTATCCCGCATTTCCGTGCGCACCTGCCCCCAGACCTTCGGGTCCACCCAGGGGTACGCCTCGGCGGGGAACTTCCGGTACATGCCGGGGGCCTGATTCCGGGCGATCAGCGCGGCCTCAATGGGAATGGTGCCGCTGCCGCAGAAGCCGTCCCAGAGGAACTCTCTGCCCCGGTAATGGGTCAGGATGATCATGGCGGCGGCAAGGGTCTCCCGCAGCGGGGCGTCATTTCCGTTTGCCCGATAGCCGCGCTTGTGAAGCCCCGGCCCGGAGGTATCCAGATACAGCTGGACCCGGTCGTTCATGATGGAGAACTGCAGCTGGTACTTAAGCCCCGTCTCCGGCAGCCAGCTTACGCCGTATTTTTCCCCAAGGCGTCTGGAGGCCGCCTTCTTGATAATGGCCTGGCAGTCCGGCACGCTCATCAGCTGGCTGTTCAGGCAGTGGCCTTTTACGGGAAAGGCGCCGTCCTTCGGGATATAATCCTCCAGATTGCAGCGGTACACGCCCTGGAAGAGCTCCTCAAAGGTCTTTGCCGTGAAATCCGCCAGCACGATCAGCACCCGCTCGCCGGTGCGCAGACCCACATTGGCCTTCGCCATGGCGTATTCGTCGCCGGAAAACAGGACGCGACCATTCTCCACCCGGACATTTTCCATATTCATTCGCTTCAGTTCATCCCCTGCCAGCCCCTCAAGGCCGAACAGGCAGGGAACGGAAAATTCAAATTTGCTCATAGCTCCTCCGATTACTGTAAATTCAGGGCAAAAGATTCGGCAGGCGCTGCTGCCTCAGGGAATGATCTTGTTTCTTTTCAGGTAGCGCTCTTCCTCTGAAAAGACGCAGCCGCAGTATTTCTGCATATAAAAGCCAAGCTCCCGGGCCCGCTCCTGCCCCGCGCGGAAATAAGGCCGAAAATCCCGGTACAGAAACTGCACGCCGTACTCCGCCGCCGCGCGCTCTGCCACCTCCCGCATCAGCTCGTGCTGCTGATAGGGGCTGATAAACAGGGAGGAGGTAAAGGAATCGAAGCCCCCCTCCGCGGCCTGCCGCGCTGCCTCCCCGAGGCGAAACTCGTAGCATTTGACGCAGCGGTGCTCGATATCCTCGGCAACCGCCCGGATGAAGGGACGCAGGGCATAGTCATTGCGCTCGATCAGGGGCAGATCAATGGTCTGCGCATACTCTCTCAGGCAGTTCCGCCGGGCCCGGTACTCAGTAAAGGGGTGGATGTTGGGGTTATACCAGAAGCCCGTAACCTCCAGGCCATCTCCCCGCAAAACATCAATGCACTGATTGGCACATGGGGCACAGCAGATGTGCAGCAATGTCTTCATGTCAGTTCCTTTCCGCCGTGACGCCATCCTGATACAGGGCTGTGACGGCCGCATTCTGAATCTCATTGCGCGGGTATTCCCCGCGCAGATATACCTTTACATAGTTCGGTGCATGTCCCACGGAGTATTCCCCCTCCATGCCCTCCACCAGAACCGCCTGCCGGGACCCGATGAGCCCCCGGCGGTAATCCTCGCTCATTTCCCGGGCTGCTTCAATGGCGGCACGGCTCCGTGCCTCCTTCACAGCATTTCCCAGCTGGCCGGGCATATCCGCCGCCGGGGTACCGGGGCGCCGGGAATAGGGGAAAATGTGCATATCCGCAAAACGGCAGGAGCGAATGAACTCCATGCTCTGCCGGAATTCCTCCTCCGTCTCTCCGGGAAATCCCACAATCATATCCGTTGTGATGGCGCATCCCGGGAAAAACTGCCGCAGGCGGGCAAGGCTCTCGGCATACTCCGCGGTATGGTACCGCCGCTTCATCCGGTCCAGCACGCTGTCGCAGCCGGACTGCATGCTCAGGTGGAACTGCGGGCACAGATTCGCATATTTCGACAAAGCCTGGCACAATTCCTCGGTTACAATGCGGGGCTCCAGGCTGCCAAGCCGGATCCGCAGCTCCGGCACGGCCTCACAGATTGCCGCAATCAACTGCCATATGGGGGGCTTGCCCGGCAAATCCCGCCCCCAGCCGGCAATTTCAATGCCGGTCACCACGATCTCACGATAGCCGCTCTCCCGGAGCTTCCTCGCCTGCTCTACCGCAAGAGGCAGGGGCTCAGACCGAATCGGCCCCCGGGTATAGGGAATGATGCAGTAGGTGCAGAAATTGGTGCATCCGTCCTGCACCTTCAGCATGGCGCGGGTGCGCTCAAGCAGGCCTCCCGCCGGAAGGACCTCAAATTCCCGACGGCGCAGAGCATTATCCAGATGCTCGACATATTCGTGTTTTTCCGCACCGGAAAGCAGATCCCGGAGGAACTGCACTCTCTCACCGCTCCCGCCGACCACGTCAGCCCCTAATTCCTTCACCTGCTGCGCCGCGTGCTGGCTGTAGCAGCCGCACACACCGATGACGGCGCCCGGATGCTCCCTGCGGCAGCGGCGGAGGACGGCTCGATTTTTCTTGTCGGCAACTGCCGTAACAGAGCAGGTATTGATCACGTAGCAGTCGCATTCCTCATCAAAGGACCCAATCTCATGTCCCTGCTCTGCGAGCAGACGCTCCATTGCCTGGGTCTCATATTGATTGGTCTTGCAGCCGAGGGTATAGAAAGCAATTCTCATTTGTTAAAACCGCCAAATTAAAAATGGAGAAGAAACAAAAAACGTGAAAACTCCCAAGTTGCACGCCTTTTTGTTCCCTGATATAATAATTACCTGGAAAGTCTTTGCCTTTCCCTGACTTTTGATTATACAGGAAAAAGGAAGGTTTGTACAGCATCAGATGGAAGACGCAAAAGATTTTGTCATTTACTTCAGCTCTGTCCTCGAGGTGGAAAAATTTGTAAATATCGCCACTGCCCAGCCTTTTCCGGTATTTCTGGACGACGGACATCACCAGATCAACGGGAAAAGCTTCATGGAGATGTTCGGCCTGTCCCTTACTTCCCCCATTCGTGTAATCGCCCAGTGCTCACAGCCGGAATTGGAAGCATTCCGCAGCGCGGTTTCCCATTGCATAAAGGGTTCTCTCTCATAAATTGCCGGCGGCATTCCGCGGCTTCCCGGAGAGGCAAAAAGGAAACAGAGGGAGTCTCAGCTGTGAGGCTCCCATCATTTCAGCCCGTGAAAAGTCACGGGCTGCATTTTTATACCCTATATGATTGCGCTGTATTGCGGCAGCGGCTGCTGCTGCCTGCGCCACAGCGCAAGGAGCATGCCCCCATGGGTCTCAAGCTGAGCGGCCTGCCCCGTAAAGTGGTTGCTCACCCCCAGGGGGAAATCCGCCGTAAGGGTGATGTGACTTGCCTCGTAGTACAGTCCCCGGATGGTCACGTCCCCTGCGGGGCTCCCCATGCAGAAAACAGAAAAATCCCCCTGCATTTCCTCCGGGAAGCAAAGGATTCCGTCGCACACCGCGGCCGCCACTGTATCCGTGCCGATCAGATAGCCGATTGCTCCCCGGCGCGCCAGATACCCCAGCGACTGGAAGTTGGCCACCGTATGGTCAAGCCGGGCTCCCCCGATCCCGCCGTAGAGAACGAAGCGGCGAAACCCCAGGGAAAGCCCCCGCTTTATGGCCAGCATGGTATCGGTATCGTCCTTCTCCACCGGATAGACATTCGCGCCCTCGGGGACATAGCCCAGGGAGTCAAAATCCCCGATGATTTCATCCGGGGTAAGGCCCAGCTTTTCCGTATGTCTGAGACCATCGTCGGCGGCGATCACGTAATCCCCCGGTGCGATTGGCTCCGCAAGGGCATCAAAGTCCGCGGCGCCGAATATGATGCAGCTTGCCATCTCAGCGGACAAATCGCGTAGAGAGGGTGGTGCTCCAGCTTTCACCCGGCGCAAGGATTGCGGCTGCCGGCTTCTTCAGCCAGTCGGTGCTTCCCTTTTCCGGGCTCGGCAGGCTGTGCCAGGGCTCGATGCATACAAATTTCGGCACTCCGGGCTTGCTCCAGATCAGGGTATAGGGGAAGCCCTTAATGGAGCACACCACGCCCCTGCCGGTGTCCTTTTCGTAAATGCCCAGGGTGTCGGAGCTCAGGTTCGTCATGCAGTGGCTGTCGATTTCGAACAGCCGCTCATCAATCGGAATGCGGTCGATGTTCACCCCGAGATAATAGCATTTCCCGCGCACCAGGCCGCTGGGCTGGCAGCTGAGGCAAAGAGGAGACTCCATTTTATCAAAGCGAAGCTCATAATCTGAATATTGATGCTTTTCGTCAAAGGGAATCGCAAAGGCGGGATGATAGCCGATGCCGAAGGGCAGAACGTCCCCGTCGCAATTCTCAACGGTTAAGGTATGGTGCAGCGTATCTCCCTCCAGGGTAAAGGAGGAGTACAGCTTGAACTCATAGGGGAAATTCGCAAGAGTCTCCGGATTGCTCCGCAGCACAAGCTCCAATGTTGTGGCAGTCCGGCGCACAAGCTCATGCTCCATCAGCCGGGCAAAGCCGTGCTGCCCGGAGGGATAATCCTTCCCCTTCGCGTGGATGGTTCCGTCCACCACCTTGCCGGTGTGAGGGAAAAGGATCGGCGCATGATAGCCCCAGACGCTGCTGTCCGCCTGCCAGATGTGCTCTACGCCGTCACACTTGCGGATGACGCTTTTCACCTGCGCTCCCCACGCCGTCACAGTCACCTTCAAGTATTCATTTTCAATGGTAAATTCCTGAAAATTCATATTCTGCCTTCCTTTCTGCATAAAGGATTCGTTTTTTCGCAAAATTGCTGAACGTTGCTTTTGCTCCCGTTTGTGCATACTTTATGCCGAAAAAAGAGAATTGTCAAGAAAAACGTGCGTTTTAAGGGATCGCTGTTGAAAACCTTCCCGATATTGCAGAGAAGTTTTCAATAGAAAGCGGCACCTCGCAAAAATCGAATGCATTCGCTGGGAGATTACGTCTCTGTTCAGCGATTGAATACAGCTTCGGGCGAAAGTCAGGAAAAAAGTTCTGGTAATTTTGGAGAATCCGGTTTATAATTAAATCACTTTTAAAAACATCTTCTTAAAGTATGGAAAGAGTGATCCCATATGAAATTAAGCAATGCAGAGGTAAAGCGCCAGAATAAAATTGCGGTCTATCGGCAGGTGCTTCGTGTCGGACGGGTCACGAAGCCGGAGCTTTCGTCTCAGTTAAAGCTGAGTCTGCCTACAGTCGGGCAGATCATTGCAGAACTTGTGGAAGCCGGGCTGGTGGCAGAGGACGGCGCCGCAGAGTCTATGGGTGGAAGACGTGCATTATATTATGTTCCGGTGCTGGATAAGAAGCTGGCCTTGGGGGTAGATATTACCCAGAACCATATCAGTCTGGCTCTTGTGGATCTCAGCGGACAAGTGCTGGATCACGAGCGTATAAGGCTGGTTTTTGCCAATGAGACCGGATATAACGACCTGGTCAATGCTCAAATTCACAATTTCCTGAAAAAAAATCAAATTGTTCCGGACAGCCTGATCGGTATCGGATGTTCCGCACCCGGTATTGTCAGCGCGGACAGGAAGAGTTTGCAAATTTCCCATATTTTGAAGGTTGTGCCGGAAAAGTCCTATACATTTCAGCCGGATATCCCCTGCCCGGTGCTCTGCTTTAATGATGCGGACGCTGCCTGCATGGCAGAGTGCTATTCCCAGAACGGCTTGGAGAATTTCGTCTTTCTCTCCCTGAGCAACACCGTTGGCGGAGCATTGGTGGTAAACCGAAATGTCACCCGAGGGCTAATGGGACGCTGCGGAGAATTGGGGCATGTGTGCATTGATCCCGGGCGGCGGGCACGGATGTGCTACTGCGGAAAGCGGGGGCACTATGATGCCTACGGCTCCGCAAAGCTTCTGGCAGAAAAGGCCGATAATACCCTGGAGTCCTTTTTCGCCCGGGTAGAGCAGGGTGATCCGGAAATGGTTCAAGTTCTGGATGAATATCTGGAGAATTTATCTATCCTGATAGAAAACGTCGTGATGTTTTTGGATATGCCCATTGTCATCGGCGGCTATGTGGGCAGCTTTCTGGGACCTTATCTGGACCTTCTGAAGGAGAAGGTTGCACAGCGGGACAACCTGGAGTTTTCCAGTGTCGGTCATATCAGGCTGTGCTGCAAAAAATTCGAAGCAGCCGCAGCAGGGTGTGCGCTGTACTTTACGGAACAATACATTCAGGCGCTATAAAACCAACGCAATGGCACCATTGGGCTGATGAAAGGCCGAATTGGTGCCATTCTGCACAAACAGGGCGCTATTAAATCGTGACA
>CAVIFH010000025.1:0-12514 GCA_963641615.1 bacterium
GGCTCTTGTATGCAGCGCATCCTTCTGAATTTCCGCCTGCATTTGCTGAAGGGAATCAAATTTTCTTTCCGGGCGGAGAAACCGATAGATCTCCAAGGTGATCTCTCTGCCGTAGAGGTCGCCGGAATAGTCCAGGATCCAGCTCTCCACATTTAGATTCTCTCCGGAGACGGTTGGGCGCATGCCGATGTTGACTACCGCCGTATAGGCTTTCCCATCCAGTGAGAGCTTTGCCGCGTAGACCCCGTGCTTCAGCTCCGCAAGTCCATCAGGATACGCAAGATTGGCCGTAGGGATGCCAATGGTTCGGCCAAGCCCCTGCCCGTGGATCACCATGCCTGAGAGGATATGCGCATGGCCCAGGAACCGATTGGCCCGCTCCATATCTCCCTGCTCCAGAAGCGTGCGAATATACGTGGAGGACACGCGGATGCCGTCCACCGTCTGCTCCGGCACAACGGCGCATGCCAGTCCCCGCTCCCTGCAATAATGCAAAAGATGCTCCGCGTTTCCTTCTCCGCGGCTTCCAAAGCAGAAGTCATCCCCGCATACAAAGCCGCCGGCATCGCAGTGCGTGCACAGATCATCCAGGAAATCCTGCCAGGGCGTGCATTGCATTTTCTTATCAAAGGGCAGGGTGACCACCCTGCTTACATGCTCTCTCAGCAGCTTTTCCCGGTCAGCCGGGGTGTTGATCAGCACCGGTGGGGCTCCGAATACCAGTGCATCCGGGTGGGCACTGAAGGTAACCGCACCTGCATTCATATCGTGCTGCTGTGCAAGGCTGCAGCAGGTATGGAGCAATGCCTGATGTCCAAGGTGTACTCCGTCAAAGAAGCCCAGTGCAAAAATTGTCTGTTTATTCATTCTACCTCAAAAAAGCTCTTGATCGTCGTCATCAGGCCATTCGTGACCTCGGCAAGCATGAGAAACGACCCATCCCGGGCATATGCCCGATAGGTGCCGTTGGGGAACTGCACGGAAAAGGAATTTCCGTTGCGGCAGCGTGTCTCCTGATTTGATGTCAGCGTCACAGCCGGGTATTGCCGGAACATACTGTCCACCGGCTGCAGGAACTGCTCCGGTGATTCACTCTCCAGCAGCTGCTGAAGCGGAACTGCCTGGGAAATATCATATTCCCCGGCTCTGGTGCGCTGAAGAGACTCCATGCAGCCGCCGCAGCCAAGCCGTGCGCCGATATCGTGGCAAAGAGTACGAATATATGTTCCCTTAGAGCAGGAGGCCCGCAGACGGATGCAGCCATCCTCCATTCCGAGATATGTCAAATCAAAAATCGTCACCGGACGCGGCTCCCGCTCCACGATTTTGCCCTTGCGGGCCAGATCGTAAAGCTTCTGCCCATTTACTTTAATTGCGGAATACATCGGCGGTATCTGCAAAATCTCTCCCCGGAAGTGAGAAAGTGCATTCTCAATCTTCTCATCGTCCAACTGCACAGCGTGCTCCTCAAGAATCGTTCCGGTCATATCCTGCGTATCCGTAACGATTCCGGGGCGCAGCCGCGTCACATACTCCTTGCGCGCATGCTCAAAAAACTCCACGCCCCGGGTAGCCCTGCCAACAAATACCGGCAGAACACCCGTTGCCATAGGATCGAGTGTGCCGCCGTGGCCGATGCGCCGCGTCTGGAATACCCGCCGCAGACGCGCCGTCACATCCT
This sequence comes from bacterium, assembly GCA_963641615.1. Classification (GTDB taxonomy): domain Bacteria; phylum Bacillota; class Clostridia; order Oscillospirales; family Oscillospiraceae; genus Faecousia. Next base: position 1,682 of record CAVIFH010000025.1, read on the forward strand.
GGCTTGTCCACCCCTGCGGTTTATCCACAATTACAATTCCGTTCATTCCATACCCTTCCTGTGCGTGGAGTCAGCAATCTGTTCATAGGTGCTTTTCTTCCAGTGACAGCATCACGCGCTCCACTGCTTCCGCGGCCTCCGCCAATGTCATATTCATTGTGGCACCGGCAGCGCCCTTATGCCCGCCGCCGCCGAATGGAACCGTAAGCAAGGTCGCGTCATAGCCCGGCACTGCCCGAACAGAGAGCTTCACCTGTCCGTTGTCACCCTCCCGCAATGTGGCCGCGATTCGCACCCCTGCCACCGTACGGGGAAAACTGGAAATATTATCCATATCATCTGTGGTAACGCCCATTTCCTGTTCTACAGAGCGAGCAATGGCGCAGATACACATTGTGCCATCCCGCAGAAGCTTCATGTGGTCCACAATCCAACCCTGCATTTTCAGCCGCGCTAGGGTATTGGTTTCGAAAAGCTCCATATTCAGCTCGTAAATCTTTGCACCGATGCCTGCACATGCAGCCGCAACCGCAAATGTATGGGCAGTGGTATTGGCATAGCGGAAGCATCCGGTATCAGTAGACACTCCGACGTAGATTGCCGTCGCGATTTTCTCATCCTGCTCACAATGCATAAGCATCAGCAGATCATAGATGATCTCGGCGCAGCTGGCACTTTCAGGCTCCACCGTTTCAAACTCCGTAAAGCTTGTGGCACTGCCATGGTGATCGATGCGGAGCTTTACCCTGTCCGCCAAATCCTTTGCCTCATCCTGAAGCATACCGGGCGAGGCAACGTCCACGCTCACCAGGCAGTCACCTGCTGAGGCTGACGAAACACTGAGCCCTTCGTGGAGCCATTTATATTTGGGACTGATGCCTGCATTCTCCAGCACATGAGCCGTTTTGCCAAGCTTGCGCAATCCAAGGCACAGGGCAGCCGACGAGCCGACGGTATCGCCGTCCGGGCGCGTGTGCGTGAGGATCACATAATGATCCTGTGCCAGCAGGAAATCTGCCGCCTCAGTCTTTGTCAGCGTCTTCATCGGTAATCTCCAGAGAGTTGATCAGCTTCAGCATTTTTGCACCGTAGGCAATGCCGTCGTCCAGACTCCACACGATTTCCGGCGCATAGCGCAGCTGCAGATTGTGCCCGAGCTCCCGGCGGAGATATCCGGCAGCGGACTTCAGCCCTGTCATGACACTCTTGGCCTTATTCTCTTCCAGAACGCTGACATATACCTTGGTATAGCGCAGATCTGAGGTCGTATCCACGTGTGTAATAGAAATCATCGTATCCTGCACACGCGGGTCCTTTACCGTACGCAGAAGAGCGGACAGTTCCTTCTGTATTTCTTCATTAATTCGGTTAATTCGATTTGAAGCCATTGCTTTTCCTCCGTAATTGTAGGCAAGGGGCTGCCCTCACTGCCTGTGAAAACAGCCCCTTAACGGTGAGAGCCGCGCAAGGCAGGATTATCTCTTGATCTCCTGCATAACGTAGCACTCAAAGATATCCCCCTCGCGGATATCATTGAACTTCACGACGCTCATGCCGCACTCATAGCCGGCCGTAACTTCCTTTGCGGCATCCTTAAAGCGCTGCAGCGAGCCGATTTCGCCCTCGTGAATGACAATATTGTCGCGCAGAATGCGCACCTTGGAATCCCGGGTGACCTTGCCGTCCTTGACCATACATCCGGCGATGGTACCAACAGCACTGACCTTGTAGGTCATGCGAACCTCGGCGTGGCCGATAACCACTTCCTCATACTTCGGCGCAAGCATGCCCTTCATGGCCGCTTCGATCTCATCGATGGCATCATAGATCACGCGGTAAAAACGCATATCCACATTGGCACGCTGACCGGAGGCCTGGGCAGCAGCATCCGGGCGCACGTTGAAGCCGACAATGATTGCACCGGACGTGGATGCCAGCAGGATATCCGACTCATTAATTGCGCCGACACCGGCGTGGATCACACGTACGCGAACTTCCTCGTTGGAAAGCTTCTCCAGAGACGCCTTTACCGCCTCCGCAGAGCCCTGAACGTCCGCCTTGACCACCAGCGGCAGTTCCTTCATCTCGCCCTCCTGCATCCGGGCAAACAGGTTATCCAGAGTCACCTTCTGCATGAGCTTTGCCTGAGCATCCTTCTCTGCCTGGCGGCGCTGCTCTACAAGCTCACGGGCCATACGCTCATCGGATACCACGTTAAATTCGTCACCGGGGGTCGGAGCCTCGGAAAGTCCCGTGATCTCCACAGGCATGGACGGGCCTGCCGTCTTCACGGTGCGGCCCTTGTCATTGGTCATGACGCGGACACGGCCGACAGATGTACCGGCGATAATCACATCGCCCTGGTTGAGGGTTCCGTTCTGCACAAGCAAAGTTGCGATCGGGCCGCGGGCCTTATCCAGGCGGGCCTCAATCACGGTTCCCTTCGCGCGGCGGTTGGGGTTGGCCTTCAGCTCCAGCACTTCGGCAGACACGATCACCATGTCCAGCAGGTTATCAATACCTGCTCCCGTCTTCGCGGAAATCGGGCAAATCACCGTATCGCCGCCCCATTCCTCGGGAATCAGGTCATACTTTGTCAGCTGCTCCTTAATTTTATCCGGGTTGGCTGTCGGCTTATCCATCTTGTTGATGGCAACAATAATCGGCACATTGGCGGCCTTTGCGTGATTGATGGACTCAATGGTCTGGGGCATGATGCCGTCATCTGCCGCCACGACCAGAATGGCAATATCGGTGCACATGGCGCCTCTGGCACGCATGGATGTGAAGGCCGCATGGCCCGGCGTATCCAGGAAGGTAACCATATTTCCGCCGACATCTACCGTATAGGCGCCGATATGCTGCGTAATTCCGCCGGCCTCTCCCGCCGTGACGGAGGTCTTGCGGATAGCGTCCAAGAGGGAGGTCTTGCCGTGGTCAACATGGCCCATCACGACCACCACAGGGGCGCGCGTCTGGAGTTCTTCGGCAGTATCCTCGTGGGCATCGATGATTTTTTCTTCGATGGTAACGGTAACTTCCTTCTCCACCTTGCAGCCCATCTCGGTGGCCACAAATTCGGCGGTGTCGAAATCAATGGTCTGGTTGATACCGGCCATCACGCCGTTCTTCATCAGAAGCTTGATCACCTCGCCGGAGGTCTTCTTCATGCGGGAAGCAAGCTCTCCGACAGTAATTTCCTCCGGAATTCTGACTGTAACGGGGGCCTTGCGGGCAACCTCCATCTGCAGGCGGCGGAGCTTCTCCTGCTCCTCGTTGCGGGATTTATTTCCGCGGAATTTATTATCCTTCTTATTCTGCTGCTGACCTTTTTTGCCGCCGATGCGCTGCTTGCCGCCCTGATAATTCTGAACACGCTCCGACACAAGGCTGTCTACCCGGTCATCAAAGCGGGCGGAGTTTACCTGCACCGCGGATGTATCTACGATACGGCGCTCGCGCTTGCGCTCCGGCTCCTTCTGCTTTACGGGAGCGGCAGGCTCATTTTTCTTTTCGGGAGCAGCGGCTGCTGCAGGCTCGCTCTTCTTTGCGGCGGCAGGAGTTGCCTGCTTCTTTTCCTCCGGCTTTCCGGCATTTTGCACCTGAGCAGGCTTTGCCTCCTCTTTCTTCGGTTCTTCCTTCTTTGGCTCCGGTTTCTTTTCCTCCGGCTTTGCCTGAACCGCAAATACCTGCTCCAAAGAATCTATCTGATGCTGCTGCGTTACATAATCCAGCAGAACGTTCAGCTCCTCATCCGTGAGGACCTGGGTATTGGACTTGGGCTTTTCGAAGAATTTTGCCAGTGTCTCCGAAACCTCCTTGGGTGCCATTCCCAAATCGGCCGCAACTTCCTTCAAACGGACCTTCACCATACTCATATATTAACGCACCTCCATAAATACGCCACTCAGAAACCCCAAGGCAGGATTTCCCTCGCAAGTCTTCTATTTCTTCCCTTTTTTTACATTTCTCTCGTGTGCCCGGGCTTCTTCCTGCCGCTTCTTCAGCTTCTGACTTTTCTTATCCAAAACCTCTGCAATATCCCGGTATGCTTCCGGCTGCGGCAGGCTGTTCAGCAGCGCAAGTGCAAGCGGCGCATCGGTAATGGCAGCAATTGCCAGGCTGCTTCTGCCGACGGCATTCCCCATCTCCTGGGTTGTGTACGGCATGCGCGCGCACTGCTGCTCGGTACCGGCAGCATAGGCTTTTGCTCTGCGCCAGGTATGATCGGATGCATCAGAGGCAACCATAATCAGGTATGCCTTCCCCGCGCGGGCAGCACCCCCAACGGGCTCTTCGCCAAGCTCTGCCTTGCCTGCCTTCCGTGCCAACGAAAGATAGCTCATTGCTCTAGGCTCCATGCTCCATCTCCCTTTCCAGTCGCTGATATACCTCTTCCGGAATGGCAGTCTCCAGACTGCGGTCCAGAGATTTGCTGCGGATCGCCTTTTTCAGGCATTCCATATTCGGGCAGATGTATGCACCCCGTCCGGGAGCCTTGCCGCTGAAATCCAACCCGACCGTTCCGTCTGTCCCGCGCACGACACGAATCATTTCCTTCTTTGCCTTGCGTTCCCGGCAACCCATACACTGGCGCTGCGGAATTTTCTTTTGCAAAAGGCTCTCCCCCTTTCATTCAGGCGTGCAGTTAAATTTCCTCTTCCTGCTTTTCTTCCTCCTGCGCAGGCTGCTCATCGGCAGTCTCTGCCTTCGGTGCCTGAGAAGCAGGCTTGATATCAATCTTATAGCCGGTGAGGCGCGCCGCCAGACGGGCATTCTGGCCTTCCTTGCCGATTGCAAGACTCAGCTGATCATCCGGAACGATTACGCTGCAGGCCTTCTGGCCCGGAACCAGCGTAACACTGACCACATCCGCAGGGCTGAGGGCAGCCTTTACGTAGGCACAGGGATCCTCGCTCCAAACCACGATCTCAATTTTCTCCCCATGAAGCGCATCCACAACCGCTGCCACACGTCCGCCATGAGGGCCGACACAGGCGCCGACGGGATCCACGCCCTCCATGGTGGCGCGCACCGCCATCTTGGAACGGGAGCCTGCCTCGCGGGCAATATTGCGGATCTCGACCTGCCCATCCGCGATTTCCGGCGTCTCCAGTTCGAAGAGCCGGCGAATCAGATTGGGATGCGTACGGGATACATGGATCAGCGGTCCGCGTGTCGGCTTGCGAACCTCCATGACGTACACCTGAATATGGTCGCCTTCGTTAAACTTTTCACCGGGGATCTGCTCGGAAGCCGCCAGCAGCGCCTCGGATGTATCGGTGCCCTGCCCGATTTTCACAATGATATCTCCCGTATCCGGCGCAATTCTGGAAACGACACCGGTCAAAAGCTCCTGGGCTTTGCTGGAATAGCTCTCAAATGTAGCACCGCGTTCAGCCTCGCGGATTCCCTGAATGACGACCTGCTTTGCCGTCTGAGCGGCAATGCGGCCGAACTTTGAAATATCCACCGGAATATAAATAGCATCGCCGACCTGGGCATCCGGATTATAATTTCTGGCCGCGTCAATATGAATTTCGAGAGCCAGATCCTCCAGATTCTCTACCGCGGTTTTTACCTGAAACATACTCAGGCCATGCTCATCCAGATTTACCACCACATTATCTGCAGGCAGATCACGGCGATCCTCCCGGTCGCGGCGGTAAGCATTGGTAAGTGCCTGCTTCAGCCGCTCCACCATGTAGTCTACCGGAATTCCTTTCAACTTTTCCAAATCCCGAAGACTTTCAAAAATTTCCTTGCCAACGTCCACCTGGGGCGTTTCGATTTTCTTCTTGGCTCTGGTTCCTTTTGCCATGTCTAATGTGTCCTCCTCAGAATTCCACCCGCAGCCGCACCATGGCGACCTGGGATTTTTCAAATGTAATTGTTTCTTTCCCAACCGTCACGGTCACTTTCCCGTCTTCGTAACCGCTGAGCACTGCGGGAATTTCTTTCATGCCATTGTAAGGGCGATACAGCTTGATTGTGACCGGACTGCCCATAAATTTTGTGAAGTCCTCCGGTCTCTTCAGCGCACGTTCCAGTCCGGCAGAGCTGATCTCAAACTGATAATGGTCCGGGATCGGATCATGTTCGTCCAGAATCGGGTCCAGCTCCCGGGAAATGGCCTCACAGTCGCTGATGTCCACGCCGCCTTCCTTGTCGATCGTAACCCTCAGGATATAATCCGCTCCCTCCCGGACGTATTCCACATCCCAGAGAGAGCAGCCGTGTGCTTCCACCACCGGCCTCGCAAGCTGCTCTACAATCTGCGTGATTTTCATTCGTTCACCCTTTCATCAATAAGAAAGAGAGGGGCGTGTGCCCCTCTCCAAACTTACATCCTAACCTTACATCGGGATTATACCATTTTACTGTCTGTTTTGCAATAGGTTTATCAAAATTTTTACGTCTGCTTCAGGATTTCTGCAGGAACTTATCCACGGAACGGCTGACCGCGCCGCCAAGTGCGCCGCAGATCCCGGCCTCCAGCAGGCCTTGCACACCCACGACAAGGACTACGAACGTGATTGGCCCCGTTGCACCCTTTGCCGTGACAATTGCCTGGACTGTTTCCGTATCATAAAAAGCTAGGACAATATACCCCATAAAGAAAAGCGTATTCAGCAGCGGCGCGCTGATTGCTCCGACATAATAGCTGACAATTCCTTTTCTGTCTAATCTGCGAAGCGCCCGGAAGAGCAGCCCGCAGCACAGCCCCATCAACATCCGCATTCCGACTGTCAATATTACGGTCTGCAGCGGGCTGTAGGAAAAGAAAGCCGCTGTCATGCCCCCCGCACCGGATACCGCGTCATACAGGCTGAAGCAGCCGAACACCGTGCCCAGTGCCAATCCAGCCAGCGGCCCCATGCAGATGGCACCCACGGCAATGGGCAGTGTCAGAAAGCTCATGTTCAGCGGACCAATCGGCACCTTCCCGAGCCCCAGCAGACGCATGACGCACTCAATGGCGATCAGCAGCGCAAGACGTACAAAGGGCTGCAGCTTACTGTTTTTCATATTCATTTCCTCCTGCTGTCGTTCTCTATTGGAGATACAACGCAATTTGCTCTGAAACTGGTCAAAGCGATTTATTTTTTGCCCTGTGTCAGGCTGCCGCTTGCATGGCAATGCGGCGCCATAAAGGCACGGAGATTATATCACAAATATGAGAAATAGCAATCTGTTTTATGAAATTGTCTCGGCCAGCTCGCAGATCCGCAGGGCGGAATTCTTCGCAATATATTTTCTCTGCGCATCATGCATGCGGCTTTGCAAAGCTGTATTCTCCGCAAGAGCCAACGCATTTTTCATCTCCTGGGGATACAGATGTGCGGACACGGCCATGCCGTTTTGAACAAAGAAATTAAAATTGTGTGATTCACACCCCGGAATTGGAGGCAGAAGCGCAAGGGGTACCTCCGCGACAGCCGCCTCCGTTGTGGACAGGCCCCCCGGCTTTGTAAAGTACAGATCACAGGCCTTGAGATACCGCTCCATATCGGGTGTGCTTCTCAAAAGCCGGACTCCATCACCGAATCGGCGCTCCAGATGCCGATAAACAGAAACATTGCTCCCGCAAATGGCTATGATCCGGAAATTGCTTCCGGCGGTCAGGTCCGTAAGGAGCGCAATTGTTTTTTCCAGATTTCCGGCGCCGATGCTTCCGCCGGACACAAGGAGGTACCGCTTTTCTTCCTCCAGATTCAGCTGTTTCTTTGCTTCCGATTTCTCGATTTTTTCACTGAAGGCAGACCGTACCGGAATCCCGAAGGGGTATATCTTTTCCGTTGGAAGTCCCCGTGCGGCAAACTCCTCGCAAAGAAGCGGGGACGGAATCACATACGCATCCAGGCTGCATTCCTCTGTAAAGGGAATACAGGTGTAATCCGTCGCAATAAAAATTGTCTTTGGAAGAGAAACCCCGTGATTTTTCAGATTTGTCAGCATCTCCGCCGGGTACAGGTGGGTTGTGATAACCGCATCCGTTGGATTCTCTTTTAAATAGGCTTCCAGAGCCTGTGCCGGACGGCTGTTTGCAAAATACACCGGAGATCGCCACGGCAAACGGCGATAGGCGTTGCCGATCGCGTAAATTGCGCCGAAGCCGCGGGGGCTGGCCTGTGCGATGGAAACATAGGTGCTGTCTACATAGTGCGCAACCTTCTCGCCGCACAGATCATAGGGGTTCATCATTGCAACCCCGTGTCCCCTTTTTTTCATTTCTTCCTCCACCGCGTGGGCAGCAGCATTGTGTCCGCCGCCGGTGCCGCAGGACAAAATAAGGACTTTCATCATTTGCTCTCCCTTCCCGCAATATGCACCTGTACAGGCTCCCTCTGCTCGGTACTCAGGTGCAGGCGCAGAGAAACCGTAATCACAATCAGTGTAAATCCGCAAACAACGCCATTCGGCTGATGTGTAACCGCCATTAAAAGCAGCGTCACAAAATACGTTACAGCTGTTCTCTGGAAATGGGGCGAAATGCAGATTATGGTTGAAAAGAAGATGAAACAGCCGGCAAGGAGTGACACCGGTGCCCACATGGGTGCAAGGCCCAGCAGGCAGCCGAAGCTTGTCGCAATTCCCTTGCCTCCCCGAAAGCCATAAAGGCACGGGAAAGCATGGCCGACAACCGGTGCGGCAAGCACCAGTGCCAAGGAGGCAGCTGTGATGGGCGCCCCGCTGCGGGTAAACAGGGCCACCGGAAGAAGTCCTTTCAGGATGTCCCCCAGCAGGGTAAGGACTCCGCATGTAAACCCGCCGCACGCAAAGGCATTCGATGTTCCCGGATTATGGTCCGGGCTCTGCAGAAGCTCCTGTTCCTTCCCGATACTGCGGCTGAAAAGCCGCGCATAGAGGACACTGCCGGAAAGATAACCCACAATCACATACAGGAAATATCTTCTCATATCTTCTGCCCCCTTGGAAGCTCTACCGTAAAGATTACTGCTCCATCCCTGCTTTGGGCGCTCACCGCACCGCCGTGAAGCTCTACAACCCGCTTGACAATTGCAAGGCCGACGCCGTTGCCTGCCGAAAAATGGGAGCGATCCGCCTGGTAAAACTTCTGGAAAATGCGGTTTATATGCTCTTCACCGATTTCACCGCTGTTGGCAATTGAAACACGGATGCCAGAGGCATTCTCTTCAAGCTGCACCTGAAGGGGGCCGTACTCCGGCGAATATTTTACAGCGTTTTGCAGCAGATTGATCCAGACCTCCTGCATCATATCCTCATTTGCGGATATCATAACCTCCGGGAACTCCATGTCCAGTTCCAGATTTTTCGCCGACCACTGATTTTCCAGCAGGAGAATCGCGCTTCGGATCTGCTCGGAGAGATTATAGCAGGTAACCCCCGTGAGGATCGTCTGATTTTCCACCTTCGTCAGCTTCAGCACATTGGTAGCCATATCTGAAAGGCGCCTGGACTCCTCCACAATTGCGTCAATGTATTCTTTTTTCTGGCTTTCATCCAGATCCGCCCTCTGCAGGAGTTTGGCAAAGCCCGCAATGGACACGATGGGCGTTTTAAACTCGTGGGAAAAATTATCAATGAAGTCCTGCCGGAGCATCTCAGTTTTGCCCAACTCCTCTGCCATTTTGTTAAAGCTTTCCTCCACGTGCAGGAAAGCAGGAATCATATCCGTTTTCTTCCCGAAATGCACACGCGCCTGAAAATCCCCCTCTGCCAGGCGGTTCATCTCATCAATCAGACGATTAATCGGCCGCAGCGGAATACGGACCGCAAGCGCGGAAAGTCCTGTTCCGACAATCAGGCTGACTGCAGCCATGAGAAGTAAAATCTGGAGAGTACCGGTGAGGCTGACCATTGTAATCGGAAGCTTTCCGGGCCATGTATACATAAATGCGTAGATGATTGCAACGGCGAGAAGGAGAGAAACTGCCAGAATGCAAAAGGTAAATACAGCAAAAAGCATGGTAAGGGAGCGGTGACGCATGTATTTTTTCTTCGTCATACCTTCTTCACCGCCTTGTACCCAAGTCCGCGTACAGACTCTACAGAGAATTCATTCCACCCCTCAAAGCGCTTGCGGAGGCGCCCCACATGAACAGTGACGGTCTCCCAGCCTGTTTCGCAATCCATGCCCCAAATTTCGTCCATCAGCTGAATCCGCGTGAAAATCTTCCCTGGGTAAGAAAGAAGTTTATAGAGGAGAAGGAATTCCTTCTGGGGCAATTCCTGAACCTGCCCGGGACGTGATACGGTAAAGGAATCATAATCGAGAACCACATCTCCGATTACGATCTTTCGTTCATTCACAATTTTGGCGCGGCGCAGGAGAGCCTTAATGCGCAGGAGCATTTCTTCCTCGTCAACAGGCTTTGTAATATAGTCGTCGGTACCCACGAGGAAGCCTTTGTGTTTATCCGCCGGGAGCTGTTTCGCGGTGACCATCAAAATAGGCAGATTACTGTCGGCCTGGCGAAGGGTCTGGGTAAAGGTATAACCATCCATGTTCGGCATCATGACGTCCAGAACGATCAGGTCGATGTGCTCCGTTTCGAGCATATTCAATGCATCCAGCCCGTCACACGCGGTATACACGGTATAACCCGCATTCTCCAGAATTGCGCTCATCAGCAAGCGGGTATTCTTGTCGTCATCTGCCACCAATATGTTAATCATCCGGATTGCCCCCCTTGATGATAAAATAATATCCTTTTCTCTTTTCGTCAAGAATATCGCAGGAATCTAAACCGAAAGAAAACGAGAGCGGCTGAAAAAACCGCTCTCCGTGAATTAAAAAAGCCCCGCCTGTTGGCGAGACTTTTCATCTGTGTTGGCATTACCTATCTT
>CAVIFH010000026.1:0-12491 GCA_963641615.1 bacterium
ACTACTTCCTGTCCGGCTTCACTGCAAAGCTGGCGGGCACCGAGCGCGGCATCACCGAGCCCACTCCCACCTTCTCCGCATGCTTCGGCCAGGCCTTCCTGGAGCTGCATCCGACCAAGTATGCAGAAGAGCTGGTTAAGAAGATGAAGGTCAGCGGCGCAAAGGCTTATCTGGTCAACACAGGCTGGAACGGAACCGGCAAGCGTATCTCCATCAAGGATACCCGCGGCATCATTGACGCGATCCTCTCCGGCGCCATCAACACTGCTCCGACCAAGACCATCCCTGTGTTCAATTTCGAGGTTCCCACCGAGCTGCCCGGCGTTGATTCCGGCATCCTGGATCCTCGCGACACCTATGCAAATGTTGCCGACTGGGAAGCAAAGGCTGACGATCTGGCTGCCCGCTTCACCAAGAACTTTGTCAAGTACACCGGCAATGATGCAGGCAAGGCTCTGGTTTCCGCTGGCCCGGAGTGCAAATAAGATATTATCCTTCCCTTTCCAATTGCCGTCCCCCTGTGCGGGGGGCGGCAGACCCCAATATGTAGGAGCGCAGATGATATGCCTGATTTCAGGCGTATGATATGTGCTCCTACGTTAAGTATGCTTTTTGAAAATTATTTTTAAACGGAGGTTTATTCAATATGGCTCAAAAAGTCCAGTTTACCGAAACGGTCGTACGTGATGCCAACCAGTCCCTGATGGCTACCCGTATGGCCTACGCTGATTTTGCCGACATCCTGCCCACCATGGACAAGGCCGGTTACTACAGCGTCGAGTGCTGGGGCGGCGCTACCTTTGACAGCTGCCTGCGTTACCTGAAAGAGGATCCGTGGGAGCGCCTGCGCAAGATCCGTGCGGCCATGCCCAATACCCGCCTTCAGATGCTGCTGCGCGGCCAGAACCTGCTTGGCTACAAGCACTACCATGATGACGTGGTGGAGAAATTTGTGGAGCTGTCCATCAAGAACGGCATTGACGTGCTGCGTATCTTCGACGCACTGAACGATTTCCGCAACATCAAGACCGCTTTGGAAGCCACAAAGAAGTATGCAAATCAGAGAACTGTTGCTTCCGGCTGCATCTCCTATACCCAGAGCCCCGTGCACACTCCCAAGAAGTATGCCGAGATGTGCAAAGAGCTGCAGAGCATGGGCTTTGATACCATCTGCCTGAAGGATATGGCAGGCACCATGAGCCCCAAGGAAGCGGAAGAGCTCTTCAAGGGCATCAAGGATGCGGGCGTAACCCTGCCCCTGATCCTGCACACCCACTGCACCACCGGTATGGCTTACATGACCATCATGAAGGCGATTGAATCCGGCGTGGACATCATCGACACCGCTACCTCCTGCTTCTCCAACGGCACCAGCCAGCCCGCTACCGAGAGCATCTACTATGCACTCACTCAGATGGGCATTGAGACCGGCCTGGATGAGAAGGTGATCAACGAGGTCAACGACTTCTTCAAGCCCGTCAAGCAGAAGTACATCGACAACAAGACCATCAATCCCAAGAGCATGGGCACCGATGCACAGGCTCTGGTCTACAAGGTCCCCGGCGGCATGCTCTCCAACATGATCGCAAACCTGACCGATATGCACGCAATGGACAAGTTTGACGCTGCTCTGGCTGAAATCCCCGCAGTCCGCAAGGATATGGGCTACCCTCCGCTGGTTACCCCGCTGAGCCAGATGGTCGGCAACCAGGCTGTTACAAACGTCCTGGTCGGCGAGCGTTACAAGAACATCTCCAAGGAGATTAAGAGCTACCTGAAGGGTGAGTATGGTATTGCTCCCGCCCCCGTAAATGCGGACCTCCAGAAGCGTGTGCTTGCTGAGGCCGGAATGGATGCTCCCATTGACTGCCGCGTTGAGGATGCCAAGCGCACCGGCGCTGACTTCACTGCCGCAAAGGAAGCACTGGGCGATCTTGCCCGCAGCGAAGAAGACGTCATGAGCTACATCTGCTTCCCGGATCAGACCAGAAAGTATTTGGAGGGCGTCAAGGAAGCCGCTGAAAATAAGGTTACCTACACCATCACTGAGGCATAAGGGAGGATACCCGATATGTTTCTGACTGAAAATATTACTGAAACTGTTGCAGAGGCAGTTGCGGAAACAACTGCTGCCGCACAGACCGCAAGCGGAAAGATCAGCTTCGGAGAGGCCACAATTTACGCAATCCTTGGATATGCAGTCGTATTTGTCGGCTTGATTCTGCTGATGCTGGTCGTTATGGCATTGGGCAAATACTTTACGGCGAAGAATGCTGCGGCAAAGCCCGCTTCTGCGGCTCCTGCCGCCCCTGCAGCACCGAAGGCAGTGGCACCCGGCGCAGCCGGAGAGCTGAAGCTGAACGATGTGGAGCCCAAGACTGCTGCCATGCTGATGGCAATCGTTGCCGACAAGCTCGGCAAACCCCTGAATGAGCTTCGCTTCATTTCTATTAAGGAGGTCAAGTAATTATGAAGTACAAGGTGACTTTGAATAACCGCGTATACGAGGTTGAGGTTGAGGCCGGTGAGGCCATGCTGCTGGATGAATATGAGGCAATTGCTCCTGCTGCCCCCGCAGCAGCTCCTGCGGCTCCTGCAGCTGCCCCGGCAGCAGCTCCGGCTCCTGCCGCAGCACCCGTCATCACCGGCGCCGGTGAGCAGATCACATCTCCCATGCCCGGCACGATCCTGAAGGTAAATGTTACCCAGGGACAGGCTGTAAAGGCCGGCACTGTACTGTGCATTCTGGAAGCTATGAAGATGGAAAATGAGATCATGGCTCCGAAGGACGGCACGGTGACGCAGGTCGTGGTGTCTAAGGGCGCTACTGTGGATACCGGCGCACCCCTGATGGTGATCGGTTAAGGAGGGATATCCAATGGATATTGGTGCTATCCTTCTGAATTTGTGGGAAGACTCCGGCTTCAATGCCATTTTCTCCGGCTTTATGTCGGATAACGGCTGGCAGTACCTTGTCATGCTGGTCATCGGCTGCGTGCTGATGTACCTTGCCATTGTCAAGCAGTTTGAGCCGCTGCTGCTGGTGGGCATCGCCTTTGGCTGTATTCTGACGAACCTGCCGAATGCAGGCCTTTACCATCAGGAGCTGTGGGATGCCTTTATGGATCCGGGCAACGCCGCATATCACAGCTTCGGTGAGATTATGCGTGAAGGCGGTCTGATCGATATTTTCTATATCGGTGTTAAGACAAGCATTTATCCCTGCCTGATCTTCATGGGCGTTGGTGCCATGACAGATTTTGGCCCGCTGCTTTCCAATCCCAAGAGCCTGCTGCTGGGCGCTGCCGCGCAGCTGGGCGTGTTCGTTGCCTTCTTCGGCGCCGTGGCACTGGGCTTTACCGGCCCCGAGGCCGCATCCATCGGCATCATCGGCGGCGCTGACGGCCCCACTGCCATTTTCCTGACCACACGCCTTGCGCCGCATCTGCTGGGCGCCATTGCCGTGGCGGCATACAGCTATATGGCACTGATCCCGTTGATTCAGCCTCCCATCATGAATCTGCTGACCACTCCTGCACAGAGAAAAATCAAGATGGTGCAGACTCGTACCGTGTCCAAGACCGAGAAGATCATCTTCCCCATCCTGGTTACCATCTTTGTCGCACTGCTGCTGCCTGATACCGCTTCTCTGGTTGGCTGCCTGATGCTGGGCAACCTCTTCAAAGAAACCGGTCTGACCGACCGCCTGAGCGATACCGTCCAGAATGCATTGATGAACATTGTTACGGTACTTCTGTCTACCTCCGTCGGTGCTACCATGGTCGGCTCTACCTTCCTGACGGCAAGCACATTGAAGATCGTGCTGCTGGGTGTTGTCGCATTTGGCATTTCCACTGCCGGCGGTCTGCTGGGCGGCGACGTGATGTGCGCGCTGACGAAGGGCAAGGTCAACCCCCTCATCGGCTCCGCCGGTGTCTCCGCGGTGCCCATGGCTGCCCGTGTTGCCAATAAGGAAGGCCAGAAGGCAAATCCTGCCAACTTCCTGCTGATGCACGCCATGGGACCCAACGTGGCCGGCGTCATCGGCTCCGCCATCGCTGCAGGTTTCCTGCTGAGTGTATTCGGAAAATAAAGTGACGCAGTTTAAAATCCCGCAGCCGAAAAGCTGCGGGATTTTTGCGGAGATGCCGAATTATTCCTTTGCTTTGCAGTTCTCAGCAAGCCACTGCATGGCCTGCCGGTATCCGTCCAGCCCCTGCCCCTTTATGGTGTGCCTGCATGCCATACCGGCGTAGGAAATATGCCGAAAAGGCTCCCTTGCGTCCACATCGGAAATATGGACCTCCACAGCAGGAATGGAAACTGCCTTGAGTGCATCCAGAATGGCGATGCTTGTGTGGGTATAGGCCCCCGGGTTAATGACAATGCCGTCAAATTTCCCGTATGCATCCTGAATTTTATCTACCAGATCTCCTTCGTGGTTGCTCTGGTATTGCTCTGCCTCTATGCCCAGCTCCGCGGCCCACTCCTGCAGATGCTCCAAAAGCGCGGCAAAGGACTCCGCTCCGTAAATGCCGGGCTCACGAATGCCCAGCATATTGATGTTGGGTCCATTGATGACGAGAATTTTCATTTTGTTCCCTCCAGTACACACAGAATTTCATCCACCGTGTTTTCTACTGACGTATTGTTGGATATTTCGGCATCCGCAAAACGGCGATACATTGGCTCCCGGACGGCATACATTTCCGCAAGCTTTCCGGGCCGGGAAAGAGGACGCCCTTCCGTCGGCAAACGATTCAGCTCTCGCTTCAGCCAGAAAATGCTGCCGTTTTGATGCAGAAGCGGATAATTCCGATCCTGCGTTACGCAGCCGCCCCCTGTTGCGATCACGAGGCCGCTTCGCTTCCCCAGCTGTGCAAGAGTCTGCGTCTCCAGTGCGCGGAAAGCCGCTTCTCCGTCCTGAGGAATGATTTCCGTAATCGGCCGGCCGGTATTTTTTTCCAGAACATCATCTGCGTCAAAAAAATCCTTATGCAGGCGCTCTGCGAGCATCTGCCCGATGGTTGTCTTGCCGCATCCCGGCATACCGATCAAAATAATGTTCTGCATCTGAAGCTGCAAATCATGGTAAATTGTTTCTATCAGGCCGTCATCGATTTTCTCCCCGGTGAACCATTCGGCACTCTCCTTTGCCTGAGCCACGAGCATTCGCAGCCCGTTCATTGCCGAGAGACCCCTTGACTCAGCGTCCAGCAGAAATGCGGTCCTTGCCGGGTTGTATATCACATCCAAAACGCCCTCTAAATAAGGGAAATGATCCAGCGGGACCGGAGACCGGCCGTTCTCCGGGTACATTCCGACCGGGGTGGCGTTCACAATTACGGACGCATCAGCGTGGAGAGAAATGTTCTGGTAATTGTTTTCTCCGGTACGCGAGATGACGACCACATCTGCACCCAGCTGCCGCAGCACGGCGACAGCAGTGTTGGAGGCGCCGCCGCTTCCGAGAACCAGAACCTTCTTCCCATGCACATCCAGACCGGACTTTTGAAGGAGATAGCGAAACCCAAAGTAATCCGTGTTGTGACCGATCAGCTTCCCGTTTGGCTGCCGCACAATGGTATTTACTGCCCCAATCTTCTGCGCCGCGGGGGAAAGCTCATCCAGATAGGGGATAACTGCTTTCTTATATGGAATTGTCACGTTCAGACCGGAAAAATCGCCCTTTTTCAGAAAAGGCTCAATTTCCTCCGGTTCCTTTTCAATCAGCTCATAGCAGTAGCTTCCAAGCTGCGCGTGGAGCTGGGGGGAATAGCTGTGTCCGAGCTTTCGTCCCAACAGGCCGCATATCATATCACACCACCTCTGTATAGCTGCCGAGATATTTGAATTCCTCACAGAAATCGTCCAGCTCGCACATCAGCTGCACGAATTCCTCAGAGTAAATGGATGTCTCCAGATCAAAGTAGAACATGAATTCAAATTCCCGGTCGGGAAGGGGGCGGGATTCCAGCTTGGTTACGTTAATGCCGAGGGTATACAGTCGGGCAAGGACCTTGTATAGTGCTCCCGGCTTATGATTCAGGATCATCATGATGCTGGTCTTGTCCGAGCCGGGATAGATTTCCAGCTTTTTGCTGATGCAGATAAAGCGCGTCCGATTATTGCCCTTGTCCTGAACACTGGGGGCGATATTTTCCAGATTATACAGCTCTGCACAGGAACGGCTGCTGAGCGCTGCCACATCTGTTCTTCCGGATTTTGCAACCATTTCCGCGGCAATTGCGGTATTTTCCACTGCAGTTACGGTCACGTTCGGAAGCTTGCTTAAAAATCCCGCACACTGGCTGATTGCCTGCTGGTGCGAATAGATTTCCTTTACATTCTCCAGCTTTGTGCCCGGATTTACCAGAAGATTATGGTCAATTTTCAGCCGGAAGGTCCGCACAATGGAAAAATTATGCTGAATCATCAGGTCGTATACCTGATTGACGGACCCGGCTGTGGAATTTTCAATCGGAAGGATACCGTATTGGCACATCCCGTTTTCAATGGCGGAAAAAACTCCGTCAAAATTCCGAAAATAGAGAATCATGGGGCTTTGGAAGATTTTCTCACATGCCAGCTGCGAGTAGGCCCCCTCTACCCCCTGGCAGGCTACCATGGCCGAGCGGGGAAAGAGCTTCGGTGTATTTTCAATGGCGGCGGTAATTTCCTGAAAAAGCGGGGTTTCCTTCCCGTTTCGCTTCGCCTGATAGCTGCGGCTCAGCTCAAAAATTGTGGAATAAAGGCTTCTTACGTATCCGGCCATTTCAGGCCCCGCCTTTTGCGCCATGTTTTGCAGGATCTCCCGCTCCCGTGCCGGAACAAAAATGGGAAGATTGTGTGCCTGCTTATAGTCTGCAACCTGTGCGGAAATATCCATTCTGGCGCAGAACAGTTTCAGAAGTTCTGCGTCAATTTTGTCGATTTCTCCGCGCAATTCGGAAATGTCCATGGTTCATAACCTCCAATTATACAGATTCATAATTCTTTTCAAGCAGCAGATCAAACAGCGCAATTGCCGCTGCCGCCTCTATAACGGGCACCGCGCGGGGCACAATGCAGGGGTCATGACGGCCGTGTATGCTGAGGGCCTGATTGCATTTTCCGGAGAGGGAAACGCTTTGCTGCGGCTTTGCAACAGAGGGCGTCGGCTTGACAGCAACCCGAAATACAAGCGGCATTCCGTCCGTGATTCCCCCCAGAATTCCGCCGCAGTGGTTTGTTTCCGTTACAACCTGCCCGTTTTCCATACGGAAAGAGTCATTATTCTCGCTGCCCCGCATGTCCGCGGCAGAAAAACCGGTTCCGAATTCGATGCCCTTGACGGCAGGAATGCCATATACAATCTGTGCAATGCGGTTTTCGACGCCGCCAAACATCGGTGAGCCAAGGCCTGCCGGGATCCCCACGGCGGCGCATTCAATCGTTCCGCCGACGCTGTCGCCCTCTGCCTTTGCGGCTGCGACGGCACTGCGCATTTTTTCACCGGCGAATGCATCCAGTACCGGGAAATCCGTGTGTACAGCGTCTATTTGGGGGCAGACCGGATCAAACGGTGTGTCGCAGATTCCTGCAATGGATGCGATATGCGCGCTGATACGGATTCCCTTTGCTTCCAGCCACTGCCTGCACAGGCCGCCGGCAATGCACAATGCTGCGGTAAGCCGACCGGAAAAATGCCCTCCGCCGGCGCTGTCCTGATAGCCTCCGTAGCGGATTTGCGCGGTGTAGTCCGCATGACCGGGGCGGGGGCAATCCTTCAGATTGGCGTAGTCGCCGGAGCGGGTGTTCGTATTGCGAATGATTGCGGCAATGGGAGCACCGCACGTATAGCCATTCAGAATTCCGCTTAGGAATTCCGGCCGGTCCTCTTCCTTCCGCGGGGTTGAAAAATCGTTCTGCCCCGGTGCGCGCCGGTTCAGAAAGCCCTGCAGGACCTCCAGGTCGACGGGGAGTCCAGCGGGAATCCCGTCCAGGGTCATGCCAATGGCAGCACCATGGGACTGCCCGAATATGGATAATTTCAGATTTTCACCGTAGGTACTGCTCATAGCGTCCTCCCAGTTTTTTGTAAACCTCAAAAAATTGAGGATAAGATTTTTCTACGCATTCGGCACCCAGAATGGTCACGCTTTCCCTGCAGGCGGTTGCGGCTATGGCGGCAGACATGGCGATGCGATGGTCGTTTTTCGCGTCTACGGTTCCGCCGGTGAGCCCGGTCCCATATACTCTAAGCGTATTTTCTGCAGATTCTGCCCGGCCTCCGAGGGATAGGAGCATATTGATTACTGACTCCACACGGTCTGATTCCTTCAGCCGCAGTCGGGATATGTTGTGAAATTCGGCGCCCTGATTGCATGCGGCGGTTACCGCGAGAATCGGTACCAGATCCGGAATATCGGATGCGTCAATTTCCTGATAGTTTTTTAGCTGCGGCAGCAGCTGCGCTGCGGCCCGGTCACCCTGCGGGGAGTCTGCGCAGAGGTTCTCAACTGTAATGCTGCTTCCAAGGACATTTGCGGCAAGAAAGAATGCGGCATTGCTCCAGTCACCTTCTACTGTGACAGAGCCGGGAGAAAGAAATCTTTCCCCTCCGGGGATGGTAAAATCCCGGACGGAAATTCCAAAACGCTCCATTGCCAGCAATGTCATGGCCACATAGGGAGCCGATTCCAGTTTCCCGGTGATAGTGATCTTGCTTTCTCCATCCAGAAGAGCGCAGCCAAACAGCAGCCCGGTAATGAACTGGCTGGAGACATTGCCGCTTATGTGAAAAGTGCCGCTCTGCAGCTTCCCGCAGCACCGGATGGTGCAGTCGGTCGGCCGGGTGAGGGTACAGCCCATGCGCTCCAGTTCCTCCCACAGCGGAGAAAGGGGCCGCTGTGCAAGCCGCCCTTCCGTCTGAAACAGGGCATTTACGCCGAGCGCCCCGACAATCGGCAGCAGGAAGCGAAGAGTGGAGCCGCTGTCGCGGCAGGGCATGACAGCGGATTCAGGAGGGGACTGAATCGGAGAGACGGCATATCCCGTTTCTGTCCGCGTAATGGCAGCGCCAAGCGCACGCAGGCAGTCGGCAGTTGCCTCAATATCCCGGTTCGTATCCGGGCAGATGAGCCGTGTCGGCTGATTTGCAAAGGACGCGCAGATCAGCAATCGGTGCGCCTGGGATTTGGAAGCAATGGCGGTGACGGTTCCGCTGAGAATTTTGGGATAGATGGTAATATTCATGGTCTATAGTCCCGCCTTAATGAAAGCCAATAAATTTTCTATTGGAATCGGAACAATGTCACAGTGCCCGATTTCCCGCGGCACAATCAGGCGTACCATGTCGCCGCTGCGTTTCTTATCGGACTGCATAAAGGCTGCCAGTTCTTCGGCGGAGAATTCTGTCCCGGTGGGAAGACCATAGGCTTCAAGGGTTCTGACGATCGTGTCTGCATCCTCCTGGGTCAGCAGACCATGCTTTGCGGCGGCACGGCTGACAATGGCAGTGCCAATGGCAACTGCCTTGCCGTGGGAAACGGCGAAGCGGCTTTTTGCCTCCACACCGTGACCAACGGTGTGCCCGAGATTCAGCTTCATTCTGGCACCCGTATCAAATTCGTCTTCATTGACCACATCCCGCTTGAGCTCCACACAGCGGCCAATGACCTTTTCCGGGTCAAAGGCAGGGCCTTTACTTTTCAGATACGCGAAAAAATCCGGGTCATATAAAATGCCGTATTTAATGACCTCCGCGCAGCCGTCCAGAAAAATTTCCTTCGGCAGGGACCGCAGACAATCAGTGTCGCACAGCACCAGACTGGGCTGATAAAAGGCACCTGCCAGATTTTTCCCGGCAGGAAGGTCAATTGCCGTCTTTCCGCCGACGGACGAATCCACTGTTGCCAGCAGGGTCGTCGGCACCTGAATAAAAGCAACGCCCCGCAGGTAGGTAGCTGCCGCGAATCCTGCCAGATCTCCGACAACGCCGCCCCCCAGCGCGATGAGCAAATCCGAACGTGTTAATTGATGCTCTGCCAGAAAATTCAGAAGAGAGAGATAGTTTTCACCGTTTTTGCTCTCTTCTCCCGCCGGGAAAACATAGGAAACAATGTCAAATCCGGCAGCCTTCAGGCTCTGTTCCGCAGCCGCGCCATACAGCGGATATACATTCGATTCGCTGACGATGCAGGCACGCCGCCCTTTTACGCACGCGGCCGCATGACCCCCCAGCTGCGGAAGAAGACCGGCCCCGATCAGAACATCGTAGCGTGCGGATGCGCAAACGGTTATTTTTTGCATCCGTCTACCTCCTCTTTGCGCTTTTTCCCGTCATCCAGCAGGGTAAAGAGCTTTTCCCCGTCCCGCTCCTCCAGCGCCTGCCGGTATTCGGAGAGACTTTGAATGTAGTAATCCAGCTCAAAAAGCAGATTTTCACGGTTCTCCAGAAACAGCTCCGTCCACATCTGCGGATTGAGCCAGGCAACCCGGGTCAGATCGCGGTAGCTTCCGGCGGAGAAGCCCTTATGCTCCAGCGCGGTTGGCGATTTGATAAAGGCGTTGCTCAGAATATGGGGCATCTGCGATGTAAAGGCGATCATGCGGTCGTGAGCCTTTGCCGTTGTGACGGAGAAAAAGCCAAAGCCGCAGGGCTGCAGGGCGTCCTTTACTCTTTGCAGCAGCGCCATATCGTCATATACCGGCGGAACAAGCACCATGGGTGCGCCCTGAAACAGAGTGGGGCGGCTGTACTTAAACCCGGAAAATTGGGAGCCTGCCATGGGATGCCCGCCGACGAAGAGAAAACCGTATTTTTCTGCAAGGGGGAAGGCACGGCTGCATATCAGCCCCTTTGTGCCGCAGCAGTCAATGACCAGTGTGCTTTTGGAGATGATGGGTGCATGCTCCTCCAGCCATTCGGCGCTGCCCTCCGGATAAATTGCAAGCAAAAGCAGGTCACAGCGGGGAATCGTGCCTTCATCCAGCCTTCCGTCCACAGCTCCGGCAAGCATGGCGAAGGAGAGCATCTCTTCTGATAATTCCTGTGCGTATACGCTGTGGCCGGCGAGCTTATATGCCCGCGCCAGTGATCCGCCGATCAGCCCCAGGCCTAAAATTCCAACGGTCATACCATTACCTCACGAATCTGTGCAACCTTTCGGCTTACCTCGGAGAATTGACTCGGTGTCAGCGACTGCGCGCCGTCGCACAGCGCATGCTCCGGGTCGTTATGCACTTCAATCATCAGTCCGTCCGCGCCGCAGGCTGCTGCGGCACAGGCCATACTGGGCACCAGACGTGCCTTTCCGGTTGCGTGGCTCGGGTCAATGACAACCGGCAGATGGCTCAGCTCATGCAGCACCGGCACGGCAGAAAGATCCAGGGTATTGCGTGTGTAGGTTTCAAAGGTGCGGATGCCGCGTTCACAGAGAATCACCTGCTCGTTTCCCTCGCTCATGATGTATTCGGCACTCATCAGCAGCTCCTGCAGTGTATTGGCAAGCCCCCGTTTTAAGAGAATGGGCTTTTTCGTCTTGCCGACTTCCTTCAGCAGATCAAAGTTCTGCATATTTCGCGCTCCGATTTGAATGACGTCCACGTCCTCAAACAGGTCCAGCGTGTTGATGTTCATCAGCTCTGTTACAATGGGCAAGCCGGTGGCCTTCTTTGCCTTCAGCAGCAGCCGGATCCCCTCTGCCCCCATGCCCTGAAAAGCGTAGGGTGAGGTGCGGGGCTTGAATGCACCGCCGCGCAGAAAATTTGCCCCTGCTTCCTTTACGGCCTGTGCGATGGAAACCATTTGCTCCTCACTTTCCACGGAGCAGGGCCCTGCAATGAGCCCAAAATAACCGCCGCCGATTTTGGAGCCGCCTGCCTCCACCACAGTATCCTGCGGATGAAATTTTCGATTGGCCTGCTTGAAGGGCTCGGATACCCGCTTTACGGCCTCGACAATTTCCAGACTGTTCAGCAGCTCCATGTCCACACGGCTGGTATCACCGACGAGGCCCAAAATGGTAACCTCTTTGCCCTGCGAAATGTGGACGTCCAGATTCCGGCTTTTCAGCCAATCTACCAGGTGCTTTGCCTGCTCCGGTGTTGTCCCATGTTTTAAAACGGCAATCATATTGGTCACTCCCTGCAAAAAAATTCCGCCGCACGGCGATTCGTGCGGCGGTTTAAGAACAATTCTCTCAACCCTTGTCGGAAACTTTGCAGCACAAAACGCTATTACCTTTTTCCGTGAAAAAAGTAATAGTAGCAAAAGTAAAACTGTGCTGCATTGTTTACGGAGCTCATACAAACGATCCTCCAAGAGTAGTTGCGCTCATCATATCACTGAAGGATAGAAATTGCAAGACTTTTGATGATTTTTTGTTTGTACGCCCAATGCACGATGCAGACACTAATGGATTAGAGGAGCGAATAATTGTCAGCTTCTCCATAAAGTATGCAGAGTACATGAAGAAAATACGCAGTGAGCAGATTTCCAGAGCAAT